>JAAYXN010000267.1 GCA_012515885.1 Rhodococcus sp. (in: high G+C Gram-positive bacteria) | reverse complement strand
GTCGATGAGGCCGTGGCCGGTGACGACGCCGTCACCATAGGGGTTGGTTGCAGAGCCAGGGTTCTTGGCGAGCTGACCGGTCTCCATGAAGGTGCCCGGATCAAGCAGCAACTCGATGCGTCGACGTGGAGAAAGTAGACCTTTGGCATCGCGACGAGCGACGGCGTTGGGGCTGCCGGGCTCAAGCGACTGTTCTAGACGCTCTTCCAGCTCGGCGAGCAGGGCGGCTGTGCTCTTCGCCATGATGAAAGGTCCTCTCTCGACACTCGGCTTTGAATCCATGGATCGCAGCCGATTTAAGACTAGGGTGACGTGCGGGGTGTGGAGCAACCAGCAACAGCAAACGCTGGACCCAGTCGCAAACCGTCATCATACGTATTGGTGAGTGGTCACAGCACCCCGCGTAGAGGTGTTATGTCTCCCTGTGCTGGGGCGATGGTACCGAGTCAGGAGTGCACCTCCGTTGCCGGTGGGGCCTCTGATCACTAGTGATCAACGTGAGGAATGCCCAACAAGGCGGGCAGCCCCTGTGATCTAGGCCATGGACCAGGTAGGTTGATGTAACTCGAAGAACTACTCAACCAGCAGGGGTATACATGCCAGCTCCCACCGCCGCGACATTCTCACGGCTTCTCAAGCTTGCCGCGATTCCCGAAGGTGCCGAGCGGCCAACCCGCCCAGTAGTCGAGGCGTTCACTGGCAAACAGCTCGCCACCATCCCCATCGCGACAGCTGACGACGCCCTCCTCGCCATCAAGAAGGCTCGCGTCGCGCAAAAAGAGTGGGCTGCCAGGCCGGTCGCTGACCGAGTCGCCGTCATGCACCGCTACCGCGACCTCATCCTGCGGCATCAAGACGCCCTCATGGACATGGCGCAGGCGGAAAGCGGCAAGAACCGCGCGTCGGCCATGGAAGAGGTCCTCGATATTTCGATGACCGCGCGCCACTACGCGCTGGCTGCAGAAAAGCTGCTCAAGCCCAAGAAGGTGCAGGGCATGCTGCCCGTGCTCACTAAGGCTCAGGTGCGCTACCAGCCCAAGGGTGTCGTCGGCGTGATTTCGCCGTGGAACTACCCCATGACGCTCGCCGTCTCGGACGCGATCGCCGCGCTACTCGCCGGCAACGGCGTCGTCCTCAAGCCAGACAGCCAGACACCGTACTGCGCGCTGGCATGCGTCGAGCTGATGTACGAGGCGGGCCTTCCGCGTGACCTGTTCGCGGTCGTCCCCGGCCCCGGTTCCGTGGTGGGTACCGCGCTGGTCGAGAACACCGACTACCTGATGTTCACCGGTTCGTCGGCAACGGGTGCGCTGCTCGCCGAGCAGGCTGGCCGTCGCCTCATCGGCTTCTCCGCGGAACTGGGCGGCAAGAACCCGATGATCATCGCCAAGGGCGCAAACCTGCGTGAGGTCGCTGACGCAGCGGTGCGTGCGTGTTTCTCCAACTCCGGTCAGCTGTGCATTTCGGTGGAACGTATCTATGTGGATCAGTCCATTGCTGCCGAGTTCACCGCCAAGTTCGGTGAGCGTGTCCGCAATATGACGGTCGGCCCGGGGTACGAGTACGGCATCGAAATGGGTTCGCTGGTGTCGGAAGACCAGATCAAGACGGTCTCCGGGCACGTCGACGACGCGCTCGTGAAGGGCGCGACGCTGGTCGCGGGCGGTAAGGCTCGCCCCGACCTTGGTCCACTGTTCTATGAGCCGACTGTTCTCGCGAATGTCCCGGAGGACGCTGAGGTCTACCGCAGCGAGACGTTCGGTCCGGTTGTCTCGATCTACCCGGTCCCCAACATTGAGGCCGCCATCCAGGCCGCTAACGACACCGAATACGGACTCAACGCCTCGGTGTGGGCGAAGACGAAGGCTGAGGGTGAAGCCATCGCTGCCCGCATCAACGCGGGCACCGTCAATGTCGATGAGGGCTACGGCCCGGCGTGGGGTTCGACGGGTGCACCGATGGGTGGCATGAAGGCGTCCGGTGTCGGCCGTCGTCACGGCCCTGACGGCCTGCTCAAGTACTGCGAGTCGCAGACGATCGCCACCACCCGCTTCATCAACCTGGGTGGTCCGCGTTTCGTGCCTGCCAAGCTGTGGGCCAAGATCATGCCGATCGCCGTCCGGGCAATCGCCTACCTCCCCGGCCGGTAAAAAGGGTTGTCGCTGGGTGGCGCGGGAAACTGCGCCACCCAGTTGCGTTTTTTAGCCCGTGGTGGCGAGGGCGGCAGCGAGACCAAACGCCACCGCCATGACGGCAATCTCGCCGATCGCGCGAGTGGTCGACGACGACGCCGAAACGCGATGGGCCACCGCTCCCGGCACCCAGGTGCGGCGCCACCACCACCCCGCGGCCAATAGCACCAGCAGGAGCACCAGCTTCGCGGCAACGATGCGCCCATATCCGGTCGTCCACAGCGCACTGACGCCACCGAGTTTGACGAGCGCATCAATGACGCCGGTCAGCATCAACACCCACACGCATCGCCACGCGAGGGTCGAATAGCGCGGCAGCCACACCGCCCACAGGCCACGTGAATGCGCCGTCAACACCAACGCCACCAACGCGCCGCACCACAGGGCGGCCGCAAGCGCATGCAGCGCACCCAACGCCGAGCCGAGTAGTTGCTGCGACATGTGCCCGGTGACGGGACGGACAATCAGCGCCAACCCACTCGACACCAACACCGCTGTGGCAGCGGAATCTGCGGAACACCGATAGGCGATCGCAGCGCCCACCGCGAGTGCCGTCGTGAGGACAAGAACTACCAGGCCCACGCGTCCAGTGCCGCTGCCCGTGAGATACGTCGTGAATTGATCGACCGATAACCCAGACAGCCTCCCGGCATGGGCGTCGGACGCAGAAACGACGAGCAGCAGCGCTTCGCTGACCGCCCACGCCCCCGATAAACCCGCGACCCACCGCCACTGTTCGGCCGCGCCGAGAAGCGGACGACGATCATCGCGGCCCAGCCAGGTCAGTGCCGCGAGACCAAACACCGTCGACCCCAACCCGAGAGTGACCACGCGAACCACCGCAGACGGCGACGGCCCGGCGGGATGCGCAAGCACCCACGCCAGGCCGACGCCACACAGCGCCGCGGGGACCGCAATAAGGAGCCGCCGCGTCGCCGTCATCACTGCTACCTCAGTGCTCTCGGGGCTTACGCAACGCGAACCACAAGCCGCCAACGACGACGATCACCGCGACAACGAGGAACGGCCACACCGGGATACCGCCCGAGTCGCTGTCGGGATCCCCAGACGCCGCATCTCCTGGAGTCCCAGACCCTTCCTCGGTGAGGGTGAACGTGATGGTGCCGCTGATGGGATGCCCATCGGCCGACGTCACGCGGTACGCGATCGTGTAGTCGCCGACCGGTCCAAGTTCACCAAGCTGCGCACTGATCGTGGCGCCCTGAACCTGCGGTTCGCTTTTGGTCCACAGGTTCCCATCCGGGCCGACGACGGTCAGGGCGGGGAACGTTTCCTGCAGAGCCTCGTTGAACGTCAGGCTCACGTTTTCTGGCCCGGCAGCGAGCTGCGCGCCGTCTTCCGGGTTGGAACTGACGAGCACCGAATGCGCCGACGCCGTACCCATTCCCACGACCGCGAACAGCAGCGCGATCACAGTGACTAGTGCTGTGCGCATGCGGTTCATCGGCGGCCTCGGATCACAGCACCGAGCCCGAGTGCCGCACCGAGTGCGCCAAGGACGAGCCCACCGCCGCCAAGAAGACGGGCGACGTTATCGGCACCCGCCTCTGACGTGTGCGTCGCGGACGCCGACTCGCTTGAGCTGCCGCTATCAACGCTGTGTCCATGGCCATCACCGCTGGACGGGGCGAGGGTGAGCGTCGGTGCCGGCTTGGACGGTTCGCTGCCGTCGGCCCCAACCGCCTCGTCCCACGCCACGACCTCGCCGTCGCTGTAGGTCTGGATGGCCGGGAACGCGACATCCTCAGTGGCGGGCAGTGGCCCCGCAGAAAGCACGAACTGTTGGAACTGGCCGGGCTGAACACCGACGCCCGGATCAGCCGTCCACGTCACGGCAGTGGCCGCCTGAGTGGTGTCGTCGCGCTCGATCACAGCAGTCCAGCCGGGGATCGGTTCGGTGCGAGCCGATTTCAGATCGGGAAGTTCGACGCGCAGCGCCGTCGTCGACGCGGCGTCGGATTCGGTGGGTACCCGGAACGTGAGTACCGAGTACCCGCCCTGAGCTGCGCCGGGCGCGACGACCGTGACGTGCGCTGCGGCAATGCCCGCGCCAAGAAGGAGTACGGACGAGGTCGCGGCACCGGTAATGAGGGCACGCGAAAAGAGAGACTTCATGAAAGTTCCTGCCTAGGAAAAGAAAAAGGGTGTGAGAAAAGGTTCAGGCAGAAACAGGTGGACCGCGCCGGGAAATGCTGGCCCGCAAGATCGCGACGACGGCCGTCGCATGTGTTTCGCAGCGGGGGAGCAGGGTGACCGTCGCGGCCGGGGAGGGACCGGCGGTAAAGGTCGTGCGCCACAGTGACACCACCGAACTAACCAGTGGGCCATATAGCCGCTCAGCGGCAGAGACCGCGCTCGCGCACACCACCGTCGCGACCGCGTGCGCGGCCAGCATCATCCCGCTAGGAACCAGCGCGTGCCCAGGGGTTTCCACCGCCAACACGAGGTGACCAAGCAGCTGGCCGACCGCCAGCGCCGCCGCAGTAAACGCGGGCACCGACCGCGGCGTGCGCTGAGCCACCAGAACACCAAGACCCACACAGGCCGCGGCGAGCAGCGTCAGCGACGACGAATGCGGCAACCCGCCGCCCGCAGCCGCGTGCGCGGCAACAGCGAAAGCGCCAGAAAACACACCCACCGCCGCGCCGCGGAACGCGGCGGGCGGAGAAACGGGTGTGCGTAGCGACATGACGAACTAGCGGACGCCGAGACGAACCAGGAGATCAGCCTCAATGCCGTCAAGCTCACTGGCAATGGCGTGGTGCGCGGCCCGGCGACGCGGCGCCGGCATCTGCTCGGCAGCATGGATCGCAGTGTTCAAATCCGCGAGACGCTCACGAATCGCGGCAACGAAACGCTGCGTCTCAGCATCGTTAGGCTTGTTGGCGAGGATCTCATCGGTCGACTTCTCCGCACCAGCAATACGGGCACTGAGCTTGGCGCCGTGACCGGTGTAGTCACCCAGCTGATCGACAGACACGCCCATCGCCGCCGCACGCCGCGCATCGAGCTGACCCCGAATGGTGGTGGCAAGACGGTAGGCGATCGGCAACAGCACCGGCGTCAACAAACGCGCGACACCCAGGTACTTACGCACCGAAGCGACAGTCAGCCCCTTACGTTCGGCCGCCTTCTTCTGCGCGGAAAACGCCTCTAACTGCGCCTTTTCGACCTTCTTGTGGGACTTGTGGGCTTTGCTATCAAGACGCTTCTGCGCCTTGAGCTGGGCACGATCGAGCTTGCGCTGGCGCTTGTCGCCCAACTTCGCTTCGACGGTCGCCTTATGTTTGAGCGCCTTCGCTTCCGCCTTACGGGTGGCTCGCGTCTTGCGCTTCTTGAACAACCCCATAGAAAGGACCCCTTATCCTGGTGTTTTCGCGTCGCTCAGGCTATCAATATGCGGCCGCTGCTTCGGGGACAGCCTAGGTGAGCCCATAATGAACGACATCGTGTCCTCCAATATCTCGCCTCGCCGCCAGCCATCCCCGTCGACGATTCTCCTCGACCCTGGGATGTTGACTCGTTGCCGTCACCGCGTCCACTTGGACATTACGCAAGCGGACCGCGTTCCACAGATGCGCGAGGACATCGGCGTGCAGCAACGGCAGGAAGCGGCTGCCGCGAAGCGTGAAGCAGTCCGGGAAATGTTGATGGCCGCCGAACCCGACCGCTGGGTGCGGATCAACCCGGAACGTTCCATGCGCGGCCAGGCCGACGAAACACTGGCGGCCTGCGCTGCGGGAGCCGAACGCATTTGGGGAGCGGTACTGCCCCTCGAACCCGATACCGGCCGCAAAGGCCGCTCAGAAATTCTGTTGCGCGACCCGGACGGCGGATATATCCCCGTCATCGTCGTCAACCACAAGGTCACCGATCCCGGCCGCGGCGCCCTGATTTCCGACCTATTCAACTGGGCGCCCCGCGAAGACGACACCCGCAAACCGCGCAGCAACGTCCGCGACCAAATGCGGGTTGCGCAGCTACATCGAATGCTCGAACGCCACAACCTGGCTAGCGCATCACTGCGGGCGGGAGCAATCGGGTTGGCCGCGGACTGCATCTACGTCCACGACCTCACGAAAATCCTGGACGACTACGACGCACGGTTCGCAGACCGCATCGGTATTGCACGCGGCGAAATAGAAACCCGGGTGTCGAAAATCAGTGAATGCAGCTCGTGCCCGTGGTGGCCGGACTGCAACGAAGAACTCACCGCCCACCACGACGTGTCCCTCGTCGCCACCGGAACCCGCACCGAAATCCTGCGAGCACAGGGAATCACAACCGTCGACGAACTTGCGGCTTATGAGGGCGGCAAACCCGAAGAGTGGACAGGCCCATCGTTCGAGGACACCGTCGTGATGGCGAAAGCGTGGGTTGCGGGTGTTCCGCTGGTCCGCAAGTTCCCCGAAATGACAGTGACCCGCGCCGACGTCGAAGTCGACGTGGACATGGAGAGCTATCAGGACGACGGCGCGTACCTGTGGGGCACGCTGCTCAACATTGATGGCGTGTCAGCGTATCGGCCGTTCGTGACGTGGGATCCGCTGCCCACCACCGACGAGGCGCGGTCCTTTGCCGAGTTCTGGCAGTGGCTGATGGCCGAACGCGCTGCCGCCGCAGCAGCCGGGAAAACGTTTGCCGCCTACTGCTATTCACGCAAAGCTGAAGAGCGTTGGATGTTCGGGTCGGTACGCCGCTTCGCGGGCTACCCGGGCATCCCCACCGAAGCCGAAATGCGCGAGTTCGTCGACAGCCCACAGTGGGTCGATATTTATCAGGTAGTTCTCGACCAGTTCATCAGCCCCAACGGTAAGGGCCTGAAGAAGATTGCACCGTTCGCGGGATTCCAGTGGCGCGACAGCGAAGCGAGCGGCGAAGCATCCATGGGCTGGTACCGCCTCGCCGTCGGCTATGACGGCGAGGTCGACCACTCCCAGCGAGAGCGACTCCTCCACTACAACGAGGACGACGTCATCGCCACCAAAGTGCTGCGCGAATGGATCAGTGACCGTGCAGCCTCCGAAATCCCCCTCGCCTCCGACCTGTAAGAACATCCATTTCGGTTGGCCCCGAAAGTGATCTCCAACACGCACGCTACTGTCATCCAATGATTGACGACGTGGACTGGTCGGCGGTCCTGGGTATCGACACCACGCTGACGCTGCTTGCAGCCGGGCTCATTTTCATCGCCGCGCTGGTGTTGGGGGTGTGGAAGTACCACGGGATGGCAACATCGCCGAACCATCTGGCGCACCCCTACGTCGACATCGCGCACCGCGCTGCCCTGATGTACGCGTTCGCGACGCTGCTCGTCGCCGTCTTCGTCGAACTCAGTGCCTGGCCGACCGCCGTCAATCTTGCTGCCGCAGCGGTACAGATTTTCTTCTTCGTCGCCGCGATCATCACCTACATCGTGCACGGCTGGAAGAAGGACACCGACAACCAGATGGCACACCCGGTGCGCGGAACGTTCGCGTTCATGGTTGCGCTCATCACCGCCGAGATTGGTGGGTTCGCGGTGCTACTGGCCGGGTTTATCGTCGGCCAGTTCTAGCGGTTTAGGGGATGTCGAGGAGTTGCTCGAAGAACGCGCCGATCTGACGTTCCCGATCCACCAGGTGGATCTCGAGGATCCAGTGGCAGGGGCGACCTTTGCCATCGGTGCGCCGCATCGGTAGGTCGCTGCCTGGGGCGATGTAGTTGGTGACGTCGTCGCCTTTGATTTTTTCGTGCGGAAATTCGCCGACGAGGTGTCCGGCGATGGCGGCCCCAAATTCGATGCCGCGATCGGCAGCGGCCTGCACGACGTGCTCGTAGAGCTGCGCGCCGGTGACGTCGGGATGCGAGTCGAAGTACAGGCGGCCGGCGTGCCAGACGGGTTCGAGGGCGTCACGAAGCGCGATTTTGGCGGGGTCGTTGCCGAGGACGTAGGTGCGGCCGAAGTCCGCTTCCCATTCTTCGAAGATGGGCCCGAAGTCGAGGAAAATGATGTCGTCGTCGCCGATGACCCGGTCTGGCGGGTTGGACCGGTAGGGCTCAAGGGTGTTGATGCCTGCCCGCACGATCCGCTTGTGCCAGTACTTGCGGGTGCCGAAGAGTTCGACGGACAGGTCGCGAATGTCGTCGCTGATCTCGGATTCTGTGCGTCCGGGCGCGATGAGTCCACGCGCGATGACCTCGTCGAAGAGGCTGACGGCTTTAGTTTCCGCAGTCCGCAGCGCGGTAGTGCGCTCAGCATCGTCGGTGGTCATAAGTGTCAATCCTAGGTGTCGGCGGCTCCGAGTCCGTTGCGAACAGCCTTGGCGGCTTTGTTGGCAGCGACGGTTCCGCCGAGAACTACAACAACCTGTGCGAGGAGGCCGATGCCGGGAACGAGTAGGAGCCAGGCGGGATAGTTGCCGTCAGTGCTGCCCGCCGCAAGTATCGCGAGGATAGAGGCGGCGACGGTGATGCCGCCGAGAACGGCCATTGCGCGAAAATGCGGTAGTGCAGCCTCGTGTCCGGCATGCCAGGCTTCGTCGGACGCCTGAGTGGCTTTGGTCCGCAGTCCGACGGCGCCGTTGCGTTCAATACCGCGGTTCTTGATGCCGTATTCCATGACGCTGGCGAAGACTGCGAGAAGTGTCGGCGCGATGAGTAGCCCGACGTATGGCCCGATTTCCATTGAATCCCCCCAGAAGGTTTGGTCTTCTGCACAGACTGGCCATTGGGTGCAGTGAAGGCGGTAAACAACTTCTGCAGCAAAGAGTATCGATGTTCCTACGCCGGTGTGAAATTGATGTCGACGCCCAGCCGCGCACAGGTTTTCCCTACCGCTGCGAAAACTTCCGGTGCGGCAGGGAAAATACGTGCGCGGCTGAGTTATCCACAGGCTCTGCTTTATCCACAGATGGGTGGTTTAACAGGGTTGTCGGCGGGGTGGGGATGCGACGATACCTACATGTACAGGGGAACTGGGGGCATCATTCGACGCTGCGACGCACTGGCGCGCGGCTACAGCGACAAGGAACTGCATCGTGCACGTCGGTGCGGTGACCTGGTGTCGCTAGGGCCGGGCGCCTACGCGGCCGCTGACGACTTCGCAGCGCTCGATACCTACGGCCAGCATCGACTCCGCGTCAAAGCTGCCGTACACAGATCGAACAACGCCGTCGTCAGCCATGTATCCGCAGCTGTGATGCATGGCTTCGACGTGTGGAACCTTCCACTCGCGCACGTTCATATGACGGTCAACCGAGCATCGGGCGGCGCTGCGCGAGATCGCACTTTCTTCCATGCGACGCCCTTCAGTCCCGCCGAAGTTGCCGAAATCGATGGCGTGCCAGTGACCACAGCGGCGCGGACTCTCGTCGACCTGGGTCGAACTGCCAGCTTCGAAGAGGCCGTCGTCGTCGGCGACCATGCGTTACGGCTCGGTGCAACGACACCCGATGACCTACGCGCAGCCTTGACGTTGTGCAGTGGACGCAAGGGCGTCCCGGCAGCTCGTCGCGTCATCGAATTTGTTGACGGCGGCAGTGGAAGCGTCGGGGAATCCCGTAGCCGCGTCACGATCCTGGAGTTGGGGCTACCGCAGCCGCAGCTGCAGAAAGATATCTACGACGCGTACGGACGCTTCGTTGCGCGGGTCGATTTCTACTGGCCCGAGTTCGGTGTGGTCGGGGAGTTCGACGGCTTCGGCAAGTATTCGATGACCCCGGGCAAATCAGAACGCGACATGCTCCGCGCGGAAAAGGCACGCGAGGATGCGCTGCGGGAATTGGGGCTCATCGTCGTGCGCTGGACGTGGGCGGACTTG
>JAAYXN010000266.1 GCA_012515885.1 Rhodococcus sp. (in: high G+C Gram-positive bacteria) | reverse complement strand
CGCCCGCAGCTTTTCAGCGAGATGCACTGGTATCTGCGATAATTCGTCGTCCCAATCCCAGCCGACCCAACCCCCTCCACCACCGTCGGGATCGGTGCCGAGCAGGTATTCCCAGCCGCGCCCAACGGGGGGAGCGAGGGTACGCATGCTGTCGAAGCCACCGTCACGGTCAATAGCAATCGCCTCGAACTCGGGGTGAACCCGCACTCGTTGTTGAGTGATCGACGAGCCTGCGCTATCTGCGTAGTACGTCTGTTCCTTCACCAGCAGGCAGGACGCGCTGACGTGATCGACACCGTCGGCGTCGAGTAATCGACGCGAGTAGTCGGTGAGCAGCGCGATCTTGTCTTTACCTGGGACCTCGAAAGGATCGATGGCGTATTCGGACACCCACGAGGCGTCCCGGTAAACCGGTTCGTCAGCCAAGGTGACCTGTTCGCGGGCCAGAGCGCGCAGCGTGCGAGCGACAGTGACCGCTTCACGTGCGGTTTCGGCGGCACGCTCAGGCGTCAACTCCACGTGCGAGGCAAAACCCCACGTTCCATCGACCAGCACGCGAACCGCGAAGCCGATCTCAGCGGTATAGGAATCGGACTGCACTAAGGCATCGCGAAGCCGAATCGAGGTGGAGCAGAGTCGGTGCACACGCAGATCAGCGTGCTCCGCGCCTGCTGCCTGCGCAGCCTGCAACGCTGAATCCGACAATTGGCGCAGCGGAAGAGCGAGGAAGTCGGCATCGACCATCTGAGTATCGGTCACTAGAACACCGTATCCCGGCAGACGAGCGCACACGATCCTTACTCTGGGGTGCATGCGCAGATTTAGCCTCTGGCTCCGAGGTAAACCGCTCGTCGCGGACGCCATGCTCGCGGCACTGCTTTTCACCTCTGAGGTGGCCGTATTCGTCTCTGTCGGCAACTGGGGCCAGCTGCTGCTCGGTGTACTGATCTGTGCGCCCATTATTTGGCGGCGCAAGTATCCGATTGCGGTCGCGACGGCGCTGGTGGTGCTGTCCCTGATCTCGACGTCTCTCGCGGTAGCCACTGATGACTTGACGCTTGCTGAGCATCCCGCCCTGCTCGGGCTCGCTGTCATGCTGTACACGCTCGTCGCGTATGTCGGTCGACGCGCCGGGCTGATCTATCTCGGTGTGTTGATCCTCGACTCGGTGCCGTCGTTGTGGCTGGTCGAGCCAGAGCCTGCGCTGACGGTCGTGTTTGTTGCGATGGTTTATGCACTGTCGTGGCTGGCTGCAGAATTTGTTGGTGCCCGACGCGCGTATGACGCTGAAGTCGCTGCGCGCCTAGCTGTCGCGGACTACGACCGTGAACGCCGCGCGGAAGAAGCAGTGGCCGCAGAACGCACGCGCATCGCCCGCGAGCTACATGACGTGGTTGCGCACGCGGTGAGTGTGATGGTGGTTCAAGCAGACGGCGCTTCGTACGTGCTGGCATCGAATCCTGCTGCGGCGCAGAAGGCGTTGAGCAATATTTCTGCGACGGGTCGTCAGGCACTGGCGGAACTGCGCCGGACGGTGTCGCTGCTGCGCACTGATCCTGCTCTTGACGCACTACCGCAGCATGGCAGCGCTGGGCTTGCGCACGTGGCGGAAATGATGCGCGATGCAGGGTTGCGGGTTGACCTAGAACTCTCTGGTGAACTCGACGATATTGCCCCGGCGGTGAGCCTGGGGATCCACCGCGTGGTGCAGGAGTCGTTGACCAACGTTTCGCGTCATGCAGGGCAGCAGCCGCGCGCGTGGGTACAGGTGCGGTGTACCGGCACGGTCGTGGACATCACCATCACCGACAACGGGCACGGCGCTGGCTATTTCGCATTGGGTTCGGGAAACGGCCTGGTGGGAATGCGTGAACGTGTGGCGGTGCTTGATGGCACGCTCACCGCCGGCCCACAGCCCGACGGGAGTTGGCGTGTGCACGTCCAACTCCCGCTGGGGCGGTTAGCGACCGAGGAAGTCCCGGAGAAGACGCCGACATCAGAAGTATCGACACCGGAAACGCTGGCGGAAGAGTCCCGGCAGGACAAGGTGCCGGGGGAGTAGCGGCTACGCGCCATCCCACGCGTGGACGGTGACCCAGTCCACGTAAAAGTTGCCGCCGCCAATAGCCGGGTACAAGCTTGATTCGAGCTGCAACTGCCAACGCATGGGGGTTGAAGGAATGCCGTAGGTTTCCTCCAACAAGACCTTGTCGTCGAGCAGGAACCGAACAACGTTCGGAGTCCACTCTATGGTCACGACGCGCCAATCACGGTAGTCGGACGGATCAACGTCGGACAGGGACTGTGAGTTAGGGGATGCGCCCTTCTCGGCGTAATGGTGGAAACCGTAGATCGGTCCGGTCAGTGGACCTTCTGGGAAGTTGATCTCCCCTTCATCCGGCCAGTTCTCTGATTCGGGCCACAACAGCATCGCGAGGCGGTAGCCGGTGATGAGGGGGTGGCTGGTCTTGATGCG
>JAAYXN010000265.1 GCA_012515885.1 Rhodococcus sp. (in: high G+C Gram-positive bacteria) | reverse complement strand
GCCCTGACAGAGGCAGCACATTCGGAGGAGCGGGAGGTTGCCGTCCGGTGCGTCGCGATCCTTCGCGAGGTGGCACGCGATGGACCGCATGCGGCGGCGGCGCTGGAGGCCCTGAAGCAGATCGCCTCGAATGAAGACATTCCGCTTGCGCCTCAAGCAGAAGGCATCTACAAAGAACTCACGCAGACCGCGGAGGACCGTGCCGTTGCGCTGCTCACCAGCGCCGGAGTGCAACTGCACGACGTTTCCCGAGGCAAGGTGCACTTAGCAAGGAACCTCTACCGAAACTCACACCTGGCACTACTGGTCAACTTCCCCGACGTGCACATGGTTCAGGCAACGGGACCGCGGGTGACCGATGAGGGACTGGAGAGCCTGTCGCAACTGCGAACGCTTTACAGCGTGCAACTCGTGCAGACGTCTGTGACGGGGGCCGGGCTGCGCCGCTTGCGGGCCTCCCCCCATCTGACGAATCTCACCCTGACAGCCGACAGGTTGAGCGTGGACGATCTGCGGCAGCTGAAGCACCTTTCCCGATTGCGCTCCCTCACTCTGACGTCGCTGGCGCATGAAGGCCAACTGCAGTTTCTGGACGATGCGAAACAGATCGGTCACTTGCAACTGGAGACCGTCCGTCTCAGCCGGGAGGGAGTCGACGTGCTCAATCGGCACGCGAACTTGCGCCGCGTGGGACTGACCCTGGTCGATGCCCAGGATGAGCAGTTGCGCGAGGTGAGTCGATTGAACACCGGGTTGACACTGACCGTGAGGGGATCGCCCGATCTCACCGACGCAGGGTGGAGGTGCCTCGAGGGCGCGAGAATCCGCTATTTGACGATCATCCAATCACGCATCACGGACACGGGTGTGGCATCGATCGCAAAGTGCGAGAACCTCGAGTATCTCACAATTTACGAGGCTCCGCTTTCCGACACCGTACTCGAACACCTGAAGGCGCTGCCGCGATTGAAATACCTGAAGCTGGAAAAGACTCAAGTCACGAAGGAGGGCCTCCAACAGCTGAAGAAAGCGCGACCCACTCTGCAGATTCGCTGACGCCGGCACGATCGTCAGGATTAACGGGCCGCCGGCGGGCGGGGGGCGATCCGGGTGGCGATGAAGCCGACCCGCTGCGGCAGCAGCGCCGCCTCGCCGAAGCTGCGGACCTGTTGGACGTCGAAGCCGACCGACTCGAGCAGACCGGCCACCTCGTCCGCGTCGTAGAGCTGCACGATATGATGCTCGTGCGTGCGGCGGTAGAGCCCGTCCACGCGGCGGAACGACGTGATGTGCCGGTGCAGCCGCACGGCCATTTCGTCGTATTCGTAGCGGACGAGGCAGGCCCAGTCGTCCCCTTCGGCAAACGTGCGGTCCCGGTTGCGGTCAAGTCCGACCTCTGTCACATCGAGGAGCAGCAGACCGCCGGGCTCCAGCGCGTCACAGATTCGCGCCAGCAGATCCCGCAGGTCGGGTTGATGGTCGTCCCCTGCGCGGTAGCAGACGACTTCACTGAGCGCCGTCACAGCCCGGCAGCGGGGAATCGGCATCTCCCAGATGGAACCGACATG
>JAAYXN010000264.1 GCA_012515885.1 Rhodococcus sp. (in: high G+C Gram-positive bacteria) | reverse complement strand
TGTGGTGGGCGAGGGCCGACGCGTCATCGGAAACATCGAGCGGGTGTCGAACCTGTTCCTCACCAAGACGGTGTATTCGGTACTCCTGGCGTTTCTTGTCGGCATATCGGGGGTCCTCGCGACTTTCCTGCACACGGAGCCGTTGCCGTATCCGTTCTTGCCGCGCCACGTCACGATCGCGGCCTGGTTCACGATCGGCATTCCCGCTTTTCTGCTGTCACTCGCACCCAACAACGAGAGAGCTCGTTCCGGGTTCGTGCCGCGCGTGATGCGGTTGGCGATTCCTTCAGGCCTGATCACCGGCACCGCAACGTTCATCTGCTACCTGCTGGTGTATCAGGGCCCGGATCAAAGCGAGACTCAGCAGATTCAAGCAGGCACGAGCGCGTTGATCACCCTGGTAATGGTCGCGGTCTGGGTTCTCGCTGTCGTTGCCCGCCCCTACCAGTGGTGGAAAATTGTCCTCATCGGCGGATCGATCCTCGGCTACCTGATTCTTTTCCTGCTCCCGCCCACCCAGAAGTTCTTCAAGTTAGACCCCTCAAATCTGGGCGCAACCACGACAGCACTTATCTGTGGACTGATCGGGGCAGCGCTGATTGAGGCGTCGTGGTGGCTGACCGGACGCCGGGACGGGGAGCGTCGCCAAGTGTTTGCCAGGGAGAACACCGCGGCCCGGGCTATCTAGTGCAGGGCGCTGTAGCGCCCGCGGCCCGCACCTGTGAAGATCAGAGGCAGCGTCGGCGTCTGCGTCGGCCGCGTGCCCCCGGGTACGCCTGGAAGATGAAGTGGAAAAGGAAACGTCATGAGCTTTGGAGATACCGTCAAGGGCCTGATCGGCAAGGGCAAGGAGGCGGCGGCAGAGAACTCCGACAAGATTCACGACGCCATCGAGAAGGCTGCGGATTTCGCTGACGACAAGACTGGCGGCAAGTACAGCGAGCACATCGATAAGGCCGCTGACGCAGCGAAGAAGGCTGTTCCGCCAAAGGAATGAGCCAGTAGCAAGGAGCTAGATCAGTGGGCCGATCGGCCCACATGGATCGATCGTCGCGCCTGGCCAGTCCAGGCGCGACGGCTAGACCACAGGCCACGAGCGCGACGGGCTAGTTGTGTCCGGTGCTGCGCCGTGAGCATGTGCGGGTGGGTGTGAGCGCGGGAGGACGCGGGTGGGTGTGAACAGGAATGTGGTGAAGCGGCGACGACGCGGGGCGGCTGTCGCAGCGTGTGCGGTACTGCTGTTGAGTGCGTGTGGAAACGGGGACACCGAGCCTGATGGCCCGACGACGACGACCCCGCCGCGTCCTGCACCAGTCGGTAATGAGCGTGGCCAGATCGAGGCGCGGGAAGACGTCACGTCTTTTCACCCGGACGCATCACAGGTAGGTGCCCGCGCCGAGCGGGTGACGTATCTGTCGACATCGGGTGTTGACGGCAGCGGCGTTGAGGTTGTTGCCACGATATTTATTCCGAAAGATGCTGCACCTGAGGGTGGTTGGCCGATCGTAACGATCGGTCACGGCACCACCGGTGTCACAGATGAGTGCGCGCCGTCTGATAGCGCTGATCTTTTGGGATCC
>JAAYXN010000263.1 GCA_012515885.1 Rhodococcus sp. (in: high G+C Gram-positive bacteria) | reverse complement strand
CGGCCCGGCGCCCCTCGGCCAGGAAACAACCCGTTTGCGCCGAGTCAGGGGATGCCACGCGGCGCTGGTGGCGCTGCTGGTCCACGGCCCGGCGCCCCCCGCAGTGGTGCTCCACGCCCGGGTGGCCGAAGGCCAAACCCAGGCATGATGCCACAGCGCATTCAGCGGCCAGCTCGACCGGCTGCTCCCGGACGTCCTGGCACAGGCGCTGGAACCGGACGGGGTGGATACACGCCTGGTCGTTCTGGCGGTCGGCCCGGCGGTGCCCGTGGTGGACGTGGCGGGCGAGGAAGTACGCAGGGCGCATTCGGTCGCTCTGGCGGTCGGCCAGTTCGGGGCCGCAAGTCCAAGCGGGCGAAGCGGCAAGAGTTCGAACAGATGGATGCGCCGTCGCTGGGTGGTGTTCAGGTCCCACGTGGCACCGGCGACACTGTGGTTCGGCTCAGGCGCGGATCCTCGCTGGCGGACTTCGCTGAGAAGATCAATGCCAACCCGGCAGCCTTGGTTACTGTGCTTTTCCACCTCGGTGAGATGGCAACAGCTACACAGTCACTCGATGAGGATACGTTCAGCCTGCTCGGCGCGGAACTCGGCTACGTCGTCGAAGTTGTCACTGCAGAAGATGAGGACCGCGAACTGCTCGAAGCGTTCGATATCGACCTTGACGCTGAGGAAGCGGCCGAGGACGACGAGTCACTCGAACCGCGTCCACCAGTAGTAACCGTCATGGGTCACGTCGACCACGGCAAGACGAAACTGCTTGACGCGATCCGGTCAACCAAGGTTGTCGAAGGCGAAGCCGGTGGCATCACCCAGCACATCGGCGCCTACCAGGTGCGCGGTATGCACGAGGGCGTCGAACGTGCAGTGACGTTCATCGACACGCCCGGTCACGAAGCGTTCACCGCGATGCGTGCTCGCGGTGCTCAGGTAACCGACATTGCGGTCCTTGTGGTTGCCGCAGATGACGGTGTGATGCCCCAGACCGTGGAAGCGATCAACCACGCACAGTCCGCAGACGTGCCGATCGTCGTGGCCGTGAACAAGATCGATAAGCCGACAGCAAATCCGGCGAAGATCCGTCAGCAACTGACTGAGTACAACCTGGTGGCTGAGGAGTACGGCGGCGACACGATGTTCGTCGACATCTCCGCGCTGAAGCGCACCGGTATTCCTGAGCTCATTGACGCCGTACTGTTGACCGCCGACGCAGCCCTCGAATTAAGGGCGAACCCCGACAAGGACGCCCGTGGGGTCGCTATCGAAGCCAACCTGGACAAGGGCCGTGGTGCAGTCGTAACAGCGCTGATTCAGTCGGGCACTTTGGAAGTCGGAGACGCGATCGTCGCTGGTACTGCCTATGGGCGAGTTCGTGCGATGTTCGACGACAAGGGTGACTCGGTCACTGAGGCAGGTCCGTCTTTCCCGGTACAGGTCATCGGTCTGACGTCGGTGCCACGGGCAGGCGACAGTTTCATCGTCGCCCCGGATGACCGCACCGCTCGGCAGATCGCGGAACGGCGGTCTGCTGCAGAACGTGCCGAGCTGCTGGCCACGCGGCGCAAGCGCATCTCCCTGGAGGACTTCACCAAGGCTCTCGAACAGGGCAAGGTCGAAACCCTCAACCTCGTGCTCAAGGGTGACGGGTCTGGTGCGGTCGAGGCCCTCGAAGACGCGTTGCTCGAGATTGACGTCGGCGATGAGGTCGCCCTGCGGGTTATCCACCGCGGTGTTGGTGCGATTACCCAGAACGACGTCAACCTGGCGACTGTCGACAACGCGGTCATCATTGGCTTCAACGTCAAACCGGCTGAGCGGGTGGCTGAAATGGCTGACCGCGAAGGTGTGGACATCAAGTACTACTCGGTGATCTACACCGCCATTGAAGAGGTCGAAGCTGCCATGAAGGGCATGCTGAAACCCGAATACGAAGAGGTCCAGCTGGGCACCGCAGAAATACGCGAAGTCTTCCGTTCGTCCAAGTTCGGCAACATTGCCGGATGCCTCGTCCGGTCCGGCGAAATCCGCCGGAACTCCCGGGCACGGGTCCTGCGGCAGGGCGTCG
>JAAYXN010000262.1 GCA_012515885.1 Rhodococcus sp. (in: high G+C Gram-positive bacteria) | reverse complement strand
GCTGGGGCAAGACGACCTTGCTGGCGCAGTGGGTGTCCGACTCCGACGCCGACGGGCGATTCGGCTGGCTGTCGCTGGATTCTTCGGACAACGACCCGGTGTGGTTCTGGATGTACGTGATCGCGGCACTGCAGAAGATCAGCCCGGGCGTGGGGACCCGCGCAGTCGATCTCCTGACGATGGGCGCCGACCTTCTCCAGATCGTCCTGCCCAGGCTGCTCAACGATCTGGACACATTCGCCAGCCGGATGGTCCTGGTCCTCGATGACTACCACCTCGTGGTCAACGCAGCGGTTCATGAGCAGATGGCACTCTTCATCAGCCGGATGCCGGCCAATCTGCACCTGGTGTTGGCCACCCGCTCGGATCCGGCATTACCGTTGGCCCGGTTGCGGGCCAGCGGCGATCTTGCCGAAATACGAAGCCAAGACCTGTGTTTCGGGGCAGATGAGGCAGCCCAACTTCTCAACAGCGTGCTCGGCTTGGACCTGGCCGACGAAGACGTTCACCTGCTGCAACAGCGGACGGAAGGGTGGGCTGCGGGCCTCTACCTTGCTGCGCTCTCACTTACCGGCCGATCGGATCCCGCGGAGTTCATCAGGACGTTCGCCGGCGATAACCGTCATATCGTCGACTATCTGATGGCCGAGGTGCTCAACGGCCAATCACCGCAAATGCGTGAGTTTTTGCTACGCACCTCGGTCTCGAAAAGACTCAGCGGTCCGTTGTGTGACGCGATGCTGCAACGCAGCGGGTCGGCACAGATTTTGGAGAAGCTTGACCGCGAGAACCTGTTCTTGGTACCGCTGGACATGTCGCGTCACTGGTACCGGTATCACCACCTGTTCGGGGAGTTGCTGCGCGCCGAGCTACATCGCAGCGAGCCCCAACTGGTCGCAGGTCTGCACCGGCGGGCCGCGGACTGGTTTGAGGCAGAGGATCTCGTCGATGAGGCGGTGCGCCACCTGGCCGCGGCCGGCGACACCGAGCGCGCTGCGGATCTGATCGCCGCGGACTGGGTCAACGAATTCAACGGCGGGGGCCTGTCCACCATCTCCGGATGGCTCGACCTCCTTCCCGACGAGACCGTGTCACGAGATCCGCGCCTGAGCGCGGCCCGGGCCTGGATCGCGTTGACCGTCAACCAGTTCGACGACGCGCGCTCGTGGATTGAGACGGTCGAAGCCGGGTCCGCGGCGGCCGACATGGAGTATCCCAGCCTCGACGCTCAGCTTGTCGCACTGCGCGAGACCCACGCGTTCAAGACCGGTGACCTCGCCGCGGCGCTCGAGGCGGCTGGCCGTGCGATCACCCTCGACTTCGACGACGCAGGGCAGGCCCAGTCGGCTGCCTGCTCGGTCTACGGTTCCGCGCTGTACTTCTCGGGCAGCATCGATGAGGCGAAAGCGACCTTCCGGCAAGCCGTCGTGCTGGCCGAAAAGTTCGGCGACCGGCGCCGCAGGAGCTATGCGTTGGGTTACCTCGCGTTGATCGCGGCCGAATCCGGTCAGCTCACCGATGCCGAGCGCCAGATACGCCTGGCCACCGCTTTCGGGTCTGACCCGACGGACGGCGACCACATCCTCAACGAACACTTCGTCAATGCGATGGTGCCGCTGGCCGCAGCGACCGTCCTCGAGGTGCGCGGCGACAGGGCTGCGGCCGCGGACGCGGCCCGGCTCGCCGTCAGCCTGGCCCGCAAGAGCGCAGGAATCCTCGAAGTCGCCAAGGCCCTGCTGGTCAGCGCCAAGATCCTGGAGGACCTCGGCGAACACGACACCGCGGTGGCCAACCGGGACGAGGCGGGCGTGCTGCTGCAAAGGTGCGCAGACGCCGGGGCGGCACAGACCTTGCTGATCGCGGCCCGGCCCAGCAAGGCCGTCGCGGTGCGTCCCCGCAGCCGGGTGGACACGTACACCGACGAGCTCACCGCCAAAGAACACGAGGTCCTGCGGCTGCTGGCCACCCGATTGTCGCGCCGTGAGATCGGCCAGCGGCTCTATGTCTCACTGAACACCGTCAAAACCCACCAACGCGCGCTGTACCGCAAACTGGGCGTCGAGACCCGCAGTGCGGCGGTGGCCCGCGCCCGCGAGCTCGGCCTGCTCTGACCATCTCGATCCCACCACGCCGCGGCACGAATTTCACACCGATCACCCGGGTGAACAGGCGCTAAGGGTGATGACCGGTCACCCCGTTCGCCGGAAGTCTGGCGGAAGCAGCCGTGGGCCTACTCGTCGCCAGATTCGCACAACAAGCGCATGGCTGCCGCACACCACGACGACGCATCCGTCGCCATTCGTCAAGTGCGGGAAGGAATCAGGACATGGGTTCACAAGCTAAGACCGGATCGCCGCGCCGGTGCGAACGTCGAACAGGGCTCTGCTGATGAACAGCCCCAGCGCTGTTTGCGCCGCGGTAGAGCGCGATGAACGTGCCGCGCAATGCGAGCTCGGATTTCTCGACAACGGGTTCCGCTGCGATCTGTCGGTTGCGGCGTACGTGGAATTCCACATGGTCGGGCACTGCCGGCGTTTCGACTGCGACGCGTACGGCAACGCCTGCGGTTTCGTGTGCGCGGATCACCTAGATGCGTTGGAGTACACGGCGCAATGCGTGG
>JAAYXN010000261.1 GCA_012515885.1 Rhodococcus sp. (in: high G+C Gram-positive bacteria) | reverse complement strand
TATTTCTCTTGCGTCACCGCAGCGTCCCTGTGCGAACCCCCGCGACCGTCGCCAAAGTGTCAGCGGCAGTTGCACACATGTGTTCCGGTTCGCCGCGCATCATGGTCCCGGTAGACCTGCGCCGACACGATCCGGAGTTGCGGTCAACGGCGAACCTGGCGCTGCCGTTGTTCCTCGATGTCACGCCGGGACAGAATTGGGAAGAGATCAACGCCCAGCTGCTCAAAGGAATGACGCTGCGGCAAGAACTCAGCGAAATCGAAGGCAGCGGCCTGTCGGCGATTCCGGGGTGGATCACGCGCGGGATGCTGCGTTCAGCGCACACCCTCGGCGGATTGACCGGCAGTAACGCGGCATCAGCGATCGTCTCGCACGCCGGCAAAGTCGATCTCGACAAGTACGCCACCTCCACGTTTACCGCCACATCGGTGCGCGCCGTGCCCGCAGCAACCGGCTTGGTCCCGGTCAGCTTTGCCCTCGTCGAGCACGGCAACCACACCGAAATCACCGTCTCAGCGAGGGGCGGACGCGGCGTCGCGGCAGGGCTTGAACAGCTACTCGACCACATCGAAAGGGTGCTCACCGCGACAGCAGAGACGGCAGTCGCGCCCACGCGGGTCGTTCCTGCACTGCCTGTCGACAACGGAGCGCCGTCCCGCGAGACGGCGCTGTCACTTTTTGCACAGCAGGTTCGCGCCAATCCTGATGCGGCCGCGGTCATCTCACCGGACACCACGGTCAGCTACCGCGAACTGGACCGTCGCTCCACCAACATCGCCGCGCAGCTGATTCAGCGCGGCGTCACACCGGGCGCCGTGGTCGCTGTTCTCGCCGATCGCACGATCGCCGGTATGGCCGCGCAGCTGGGCGTAATGAAAGCTGGCAGCACCTTCTTGCCTCTCGACAGCCACCACCCGGCATCACGCATCCAGGTGGCGCTAGCTGACTCCGGAGCTGTGCTCGCCCTCGTCGAAAAGCCACACGTCGACCTCGTTGGCGAGGTAGTGCGCGACGTCGTCATCCTGGACGAGAGCGTGCAGGCAGAGAGCGAGAGCGCACCGGTTTTCCCGGATGTATCGCCTGACGATGCCGTGTACGTCACCTACACCTCCGGGTCGACCGGACGCCCGAAAGGTGTCCTCGTTCCGCATCGTGGTGTCGTCAGTTTCGTTGAGGCAGGACGAGAGTGGTACCAGCTTGGTCCCGAGACCCGGTTTGGTCACTACCACACGCCCGCAGCCGATATGGCGTGCGCGGCGTTCTTCAGTGCCCTGCTGACTGGCGGTGCGATCACCCTGCTTCCCGACGACGTATCGCCGGTGTCGTTGCGGCACATGCTGACCGAATCGGGTGCCAATACGTTTCTGCTCACCCCGAGCTTGGTGGGGTCGATTACTCGGCTGGGTATCGATGTTCCGTCACTGCGCACCATCATCATTGGCGGCGAGAAACTGTATTCGTCGCTCGCACGCACTGCCTGTGAGTTCTTCGGACCGGATACACGGATCGTCAACAGTTATGGCCCGACCGAGCTGAGCATCGTGTGTTCGAACCATGTGATTGCTAGTGGCCACCCAGATCAGGAGCCGGTGACTTCGATAGGTCTGGACCGTGAATCAGTACCCATCGGCCGCGCACCGGCACGCACGCCGGTGTTCCTGCTCGATGAACAGGGACACTCCGTTCCTGACGGCGAGGTGGGTGAGCTGTACTTCGGTGGCCCGCAGGTGGCCCTCGGCTATCTTGGCCGTTCCGATCTGACCGCGCAGAAGTTCGTCACGGTTGACAGCGAATTCACCTATCGCACAGGTGATTTAGCGCGGCTTATTCCCGGTGAGACGCTTGAGTTTGTGGGCCGTATCGACGACCAGGTCAAGATTCGGGGCAACCGTATCGAGCCGGGGGAAGTGCAGGCGGCGTTGGAGGCGCACCGCGATGTGAAAGCGTGCGCCGTCGTCGTCCGCAAACGTGCAGATGATGGCAGTCCCATGCTGGTGGGGTACGTGATTCCTGAGGACGTCGCACCTCAGGCGGACGGAACGCAGCAGCTTGATATTGCTGGCTTGCGTGCGCATCTTGCGGATTTTGTGCCGACGTACATGATCCCGGCTGCACTGATTGGTGTGCCGGAGCTTCCTGTGACGCTCAACGGGAAACTGGATCTCGCTGCGCTACCTCTACCTGCTGCGGCTGACGCGGGTGTGGCTGCCACTGACGCATCGGCACCGGCAGAAGCATCGGTGAATGCGGATGCTGTGGAGCGTTCGCCGCAGTGGACGGCTATTGCGCAGATCTGGGGTGAGGTTCTTTCTGTGAATCCGTCTGCGCTGGAGGATGATTCAGATTTCTTTGTTCTTGGTGGTGATTCGCTGGCGGCTGTGGACATGCTTGCGAAGGTTTCGCGTCAGGTGGTGACGCCGGGCGGTGAAGCGAAGCTTGTTGCGGCGCTGGACGGTTTTGCCCACCAGCTCACCCTGAGCCGCGTGTATGAGGCCGCGCTGTCAGTGAGTACTGACTAGGCCCTCTCGGCAAAAGGCCGCTCGTGGTCTTACCGGGCTTGCACAGCGAGTATCCGGTGAGACGGTGAGCGGCCTTATTCTTCGTGAAAAGCAAACTGCTACTTGCTTATTAGCGTCACAACTGGTCTGGGACATATGGCAGAACCGCAGTGAGGATGCGCTCAGCCTCGGCGCACGCCTGCTCAATCGACGTAATTTCGTTCGGGTCGTCTTTGTCCGCTAGTCGAGACATCATGACGGTGAACTGAAATACACCCGGTTCAATGTCGACGGTTCCGTAGCACGAAATCCCCTGGTGATTAGCGAAGTAGACATCGCGACCATCGATGGTGGTGCGCTTGAACTCTTCAAGATTCTTGTTGTCGAGGACTTTCTGGAACGTCTCACCACTTGCGGCGAAGCCAGCCCCGTAGTCAGGGCCTATATGTACCGTGCTGCATTCGTTGGAAACGAATGGTGCTGTGCGTTCGTTCGGTGTCCAGTTTCGTGGGGAGAACCCCAGTTCGTCGATCACGTCCCGCGGTAGATCGTGGCAGGGGTGGTACGAAATCGCGATTGGCTCGGACGGTGTGGTCGTTGCCGCCGGCGCCGAGGTTCCGTCACCACAGCCAGCGATAACCGAGGCCGCGACGGCGGCCATAGCGGCGGCAGTAAAACGGGTGCGTGTCACAGGTTGTTCCCCATCGAGTTGTAGCCATCTGCATTCGTGCTGTCAGTGCCAAGGTAGTTATCATGTTCCGATTGCAGCTTGTCCCGGAAATCGGTGAGCCACTTTGCTCGAACTTCGCACCATCCAACGGCGGAGCTTTCGTAGGCGATCTGACCTCCGCCGCGAGCCTTGTGTTGTAGCTTCTGCACGATCAACTTGGCTGCGTTGAAACTGTCTTCACCAATGTTCAGGGTCTCAGCGTAGAGCTCGCGATCAGCGCGATATAGAAACTCTTGGACATCTCGGATCATGTCGTCAACGTCTTTGATCAGTGCCCGAAACTCTTCGACATTGATTTCGGTTGGTTCGGTCATGATTTCCACCCCTGTTTCCTCATGCAGTACCGCTACCAGCGCATACCGCCACATTGACCGCTTCAGCAGCGAACTCTATCAGCCCCGAACACTGAAGGCCCTGGCCTGGACTCTTAGCTGCGGCACTGTCTGTTATAGGGTGAACGCGCACATCAACCATGCAGCGGGGGACATTCCATTGTCATGTGCTGCGGTGTCACACACAGCAACGTAGAGGGGGCGTCTGCCATGACCGGCAACGAGCCGAAATACATCCAGTCGTGCGAAGCCCGTTTCTGGCGCGAACTGGAGCTTCGAAGACCTCGTCGCACTGTCCGAGCGTATGGAAACAGGTCAGACAGCGGGGCTCGGGGAAGGCTGGAGGAGTCTCGGCTCTGCTATCGCCGCCCGCTTCGACGAGTTCGAAACTGCTTTCGCTGGCCGTCTCGCCAACGCGTGGAAAGGCCCCGCCGCCCAGGCTGCGTCCGAGGCCATGACTCAGTTCCTGCGTACCTCCGACCATGCTGAAGAAGACTTCAAGAGCGTCGCCTCCGTCACCGCCGACATCGTCGCCGCAGTCAACGCTGTTCGGCACACCGGCACCGGTATCCCGGAATACATTTCTAAAGGTGGGGTGTGGAACACCCTCACACCGTGGAGTACCGACGCTGAAAGTGAGTATCACCGTCGCCACGATCAAGCGATGACCGCACTGCAAATCTATGGTGTGCAACTCGATGTGTCAGAAACCCCTGTGCCCCAGTTCCCGGAACTGAAAACCCAAATGGATGATGCGCCAGGCACCGGACCCGGAAACCGTTCATGGGGCGGCGGCGGTGGCGGCACACCCAACAACCCAGGAACAGGTACACCCGGCGATAACGCCCCCGGCACCCCAGAAGGCGTCGACCCAGGTAATCCAGGATCACAGCCGGAAACACCGCGCACCGGGGAACCCGGAACACCCGGACCGAGTACCGGCAGCCCCACAGGGTCACCGTCATTGGGAGACCCGGCAGGAACCTCAGCGATGTCCGCGAGCCCCGCAATGGGTGCGGGCGGTCTCGGAGGTGGCGCTGGCGGCGGAATTGGTGGTGGCGCAGGCGGTATCGGCGGTGGCGGCGCCGGTGGTGGTCTTGGACCAGGTCCCGGTGCGGGTGTCGGCGGCGGTATGGGCACAGGTGCCGGTGGTGTCGGCGCCGCCGGTGGCGCGGGTGCAGGCGCCGCGCGTGGCGGCATGATGGGCGGCGGCATGATGGGTGGCGGTGCCGGTGGACGCGGACAGGGTTCGGAAGACAAAGAGCACAAATCGCCCGACTATCTCGTGACTTTGGAAAACGGAAATGAGCTGATCGGTAAGGTTCCGCCGCTCGCACCGCCAGTGATTGGGGCATAGCGGCAATGAGGAACTGGCGGATCAGCGGCCCCCAGTTCGCGGCACTCTTTACCGCACACAATGTTGAGTTCACCCCGGCTGTGTTCCGTATCAACCCGGTGTTCGAGACGGTTGAAC
>JAAYXN010000260.1 GCA_012515885.1 Rhodococcus sp. (in: high G+C Gram-positive bacteria) | reverse complement strand
TGGCGGTACCGGCAGCTCTCGCCGACATTGTCGGGCCGGGTATCAGTTGGCGCGACCTCACCGCAACGAACAATCTGGCGCTGCCGCTCGGGGTGTCCTCCTCGAAAACTGATACGCCCTCATCGTCTTCGACGTTGATGGCACTCGACGCCGTTGCGGCAGCCATCACGGAGAGTCCGGGTCCGCTTACCCCGGAACTAGCTCAGTCGTTTCCGGTTCGCGATGCGCTGATGACGATGGGCAGCGCGTATCAAAGTCAGGGCGGTGACCCCAATTCCACTGCGGCTCTGGCTCTCGCCGAGGTCGCTGCGGGTGAGGGCCCACAGGTCATGGCAGTGACGGAGCAGACGATCCATGCACTGCTGCGTGAACGCCCTGATGCCCAACTGACATCGATCTATCCGTTGGGAGCTACCCCGATCGCCGATTACCCGGCCGCAGTGTTGCGTGAGCCAGGTACCGGTGATGCTCCCGCACGTGCGGCGTCGCAGTTCGTCGATTATGTTCTTGGACCGCAGTATTCCCCGGTGTTGACCGCGGACGGTTTTCGCACCCCTGATCTGGCTGGGACTGCCCTGATGCCTGTGATCAGTGCCGTGTTGCCTGCCGCGGACGGCGACGTACTGAACTCGCTCGCTGACGCAGCCCGCGACCCCATTTCGGCGGGTAATTCGCTGATCGTTCTCGATCTGTCGTCGGGCATGAGTGCGCATCTGGATCCGGTGACGGCAGTGCTCACTGACCGCATTGGCCGATCGCCGGGCTCGTCGTCGTTCGGGCTGATCACTGCCTCATCAAGCGTGAGCGGCGATACTGGCTATCTCGTCGCTGCGCCGCTCGCTGCCCTCGCTGCGCCGTCCGTGGACGGTCTTCATGTCGATAGCCTGACCAGCGCATTGGGTGCGGCTACGGCAACCGGCAAGCCCACCCCGTATGCCGGACTTGTGCAGGCGTATGAGAATGCTGTTGATGGGTACGTTGCTGGCAGGTCCAACAAGATTGTTCTCATCACTGATGGTTCTACCGATACCAGCGCGGGCATCGACCGCAACGCACTGCTCACTGCGATTGGGGATGCGGCGGACCCGTCTAAGCCGGTCACTATCGATGTGATTGTTGTGTCCGGGTCGGGAAACCCACCCAACACGAGCACCCTCTCTGCGGTCGCCAGCTTGACTGGCGGCACGCTTGAACGTGTCGATTCCTCAGATGATGCCGCGCTGGTCGCGGCAGTGAATGGAATGTTGCCGTAACGATGATTCGCCTGATTATTGTCTCGATTGTGCTTGCTGCACTGAGCTATTGGTTCTATCGCCGCCTTATCCTCGCGACCGGCATTTCCCGGACGTGGTCTCGGATCGGCATTGGCGCCCTCGTTGCTTTGTGGATTTCTGCGGTCCTGGGCGTGGGTGCGGGCGAAGTTTTTGACACCTCGTGGGCACGTCCGGCCGGTTTTGTGGGGTGGGTGTGGGTAGCAGCTGGCTTCTATCTCGCACTGGGATTGGCTGCGATTGGGGTGGTGTCGTGGGTGTGGCATCGCATTCGCCGCACCTCTCCCCCAGCTCCACCGCGCCGGAGTGTGCTGCGGACTGCAACGGCCGCTGCGCTTCTCGTCTCGGTCGGTGCGGCGGTGTACGGCGTCGGTGAGGCGTCTCGCCCGCAAGTGGTTTACGTTCAGGTGCCGCTCGATCGTCTTCCGGAAGGTTTTGAGGGCACACGCGTTGCGCTCATCACCGATCTTCATGTCGGGCCTGCACGCGGTGAGGGTTTTACCCGGGAGGTTGTTGACCTGGTCAACGCTCAGAACCCGGATTTGATTGTGCTGTCTGGGGATCTCGTTGACGGGACGGTCGCGAAGGTGGCTCCCGACCTCGAACCGCTCGGTGATCTTTCGGCGCCGCTGGGAGTGTTCGGGGTGAGCGGCAATCATGAGTTCTATGCCGACGACGGTGGCCGTTGGCTCGACGTGTGGGACACCCACGGCATTCGTACGCTCCGCAATGAACGTGTTGAGGTGCAGCGCGACGGTTCGGTGATTGATCTTGCGGGCGTGCATGACTATTCGTCGAAAGATCCGTACCGTCCCGATCTTGCGGCGACGTTTGATGGCCGTGACCCGTCGCGGCTCGTGCTGCTCCTTGCTCATCAGTCCAAGCATGTTCATGAGGCCGCCGACTATGGCGTCGATCTGCAGCTTTCCGGTCATACTCATGGCGGTCAGATGTGGCCGATCCGCTATCTCGTGCCGCTGCAGCAGCCGCATGTGTCTGGGATGGATCGGTTTGACGCCACCACGCTGTACACCAGCCGCGGCGTCGGCACGTGGGGTCCACCGGTTCGGGTAGCAGCTCCACCGGAAATCACGATCCTCGAACTGGTCCCCGCCACCCAGTAAAGACCCGCCACCCTTCCCGCATGCGGTTTGTCTTCCCGGAGCGGCAATTGCGCATGCACGAGTAGAAAATGCATGCGGGAAGGGTTGGGGTGGGCCTTCGTGTCGAGCTAGGCGTTTACGCGAACGCTTCGATGGGTGGGCAGGAGCAGACCAGGTTCCGGTCGCCATGTGCCCCGTCGATGCGCCGGACCGACGGCCACACCTTCGGCCGGGCGGTGCCACGCGGATACGCGGCGATCTCGCGGCTGTAGGGATGGTTCCATTCAGTCACCAGGCAGTGCGCGGTGTGCGGGGCGCCGCGCAGCGGGTTGTCGTCTACAGGCCATTCCCCGGATCCGACGCGGTCAATCTCGCCTCGGATCGCGATCATCGCGTCACAGAACTCGTCGATCTCGGCGAGATCTTCGCTCTCGGTGGGCTCTACCATCAGCGTTCCGGCAACCGGGAAACTCATGGTCGGCGCGTGGAAACCGTAGTCGGCCAGACGTTTCGCCACATCATCAACGGTCACACCTGTCGCCTTGGTGAGCGGACGCAGATCGAGAATGCACTCGTGCGCCACCATCGCGTTTTCGCCGGTGTAGAGGACGGGGAAATACTCGTCGAGTCGACGCGCAATGTAGTTGGCGGATGCGATCGCTGTCAGCGAGGCTCGACGCAGCTCGCGGGCACCCATCATTCGGATGTACGCCCAGCTGATCGGAAGGATCGATGCGCTACCGAACGGGGCAGCCGAGACCGGCCCCACGCCACCCAAACCGGGTTCAGCAGGATGACCGGGCAGGAACGGCGCGAGGTGTGAACGCACACCGATCGGACCAACACCGGGACCGCCGCCGCCGTGCGGGATGCAGAAGGTCTTGTGCAGGTTGAGGTGGCTGACGTCGCCGCCGAAGCGTCCTGGACGGGCAAGTCCCACAAGTGCGTTGAGATTGGCGCCGTCGACATACACCTGTCCGCCAGCGTCGTGGACTGCCGCGCAAATGTCGGCGACCTCGTGCTCGTACACGCCGTGCGTGGACGGGTAGGTGATCATGATCGCGGACAGTTGCTCGGCGTGCGCCGCGATCTTTGCCTTCAGATCGTCGACGTCGACGTCACCGTTGGGGCGGCACGCAACGACGACGACGCGCATACCCACCATGACGGCAGAGGCTGCGTTCGTGCCGTGCGCGCTGGAGGGGATCAGGCAGACGTCACGCTGGTCGTCGCCGCGGCTGAGGTGGTACGCGCGGATCGCTAGCAGGCCCGCGTACTCGCCCTGGCTGCCCGCGTTGGGCTGCATGCTGACCGCGTCGTATCCGGTGATCGCGGCGAGCCACGTCTCCAGATCGGTGATGATCTGGCGGATACCGGGGGTGTCTGAGACGGGTGCGAACGGGTGGAGACCCGCGAAGCCCGGCCAGGTAATCGATTCCATTTCGGCGGTGGCGTTGAGCTTCATGGTGCACGAGCCGAGCGGAATCATGCTGCGGTCGAGCGCAATATCTTTGTCAGACAGAGCGCGTAGGTAGCGCAGCATCGCCGTCTCAGTGCGGTAGCGGGTGAATGCTTCGTGCTCCAAGTAGGCGCTGGTGCGCGCGAGTTCCGCAGGCACGGCGGTACCTTCGGCGGCTACGGCCTGCGCACCGCCGAAAGCGTCAATCACGGCGGCGATGTGGGCCGATGTGGTGGCCTCATCACACGCAATCGCCACGTGGTCGCTGTCGATGCGGCGCAGGTTAATGCCTGCAGCCTTCGCGGCTGCGACAACCTGATCCGCGCCTGCGGGCACGCGCGCAACAATCGTGTCAAAGTAGGCGTCGTGGACGATCTCTACGCCTGCCTGGCGCAGCGATTGCGCCAGCGTCGCAGCATGATTGGCGACGCGCGTCGCGATGGCCCGCAGCCCTTCGGCGCCGTGGTAGCTGGCATACATGGCAGCGAGGACAGCCAGAAGAACCTGCGCGGTACAGATGTTGCTGGTCGCCTTCTCGCGACGAATGTGCTGTTCGCGAGTCTGCAACGCCAACCGGTAGGCGTTGTTGCCATCTGCATCGACGGAGACACCGACGAGTCGACCGGGCAGTTGGCGGGCGAGCTTCGAGTGCACCGCGAGGTAACCGGCGTGCGGTCCACCGAAGCCCATCGGAACACCGAAACGTTGGGTGGTACCGAAGCAGGCATCCGCGCCGTACTCGCCGGGTGGGGTGACCAGGGTCAGTGCTAGCAGGTCAGCGCCGAGCGCCACCAGCGCACCGCGCTCATGTGCCTGGGCGACGAGGTCGCTGTAATCGAACAGCCGCCCGGATGCGCCGGGAACCTGAGCGAGTACACCAAAGAAGTCACCGTCTGGAAGGCCTGCGGTGAGGTCAGCGTCGACGATCTCGATTCCGAGCGGCTCTGCGCGCGTGGCCAGTACGGCACGGGTCTGCGGGAAGACGTCAGTGTCAACGACAAACCGCGGCGACGAGGACTTGTTGGCGCGGCGCAGCAGCGTCATGGCCTCGGCCGCGGCGGTCGCTTCGTCGAGCATAGACGAGTTGGCGATTTCCATACCCGTCAGGTCGGAGACCATGGTCTGGAAGTTCAGTAGTGCTTCGAGGCGGCCCTGGCTGATTTCCGGCTGGTACGGGGTGTAGGCGGTGTACCAGGCGGGGTTCTCGATGATGTTGCGCAGGAGAACGGGCGGGGTGAGCGTGTCGTAGTAGCCAAGGCCGATCATCGACGTCGCTACGGTGTTGCGGTCGGCGAGGGCGCGCAGTTCTGCGAGCGCTTCGTGTTCGCTGACGGGCGCTGGCAGCGCGTCGAGGCCCGCGGCGATGCCGTTGCTGACGCTGTCATGGATGGAGTTCGGGACGGCGGCATCTGCCAGTTCGTCGAGGCTGGCTACGCCAACGACCTCAAGGATCCGTTCAAGTTCGCTCGCGTTGGGACCCACGTGACGATCGGCGAAGGTCGGGAATCGGGCGTCGGTCACAGCTCGCTCCAGAAGGGTCGAAGGAAGCACCCAGGCGGGTTGGCCGGGTGTGTCCTCCCCCTCTGTCTCGTGCTCGTCATGAGCGCCTGAGAGATTCGGCAGCCAAGAATGGTCTGCTTTTCCCCGTGGGCGGGTGGGTGATTCCACCGCTTTCCAGAGGCGTCGTAGCCCGCACGGTCCCGGTGCCTGAGAGATTGACGGGGAGGTGCTGCTCCTTCGGCGTCCGTTCCTCAGGTTGCTCATGCACCGTCAGCATGAATTTCAGCTGTGGTGCGTGAACGTGAGGCTCGGAACTCTCCCGCACGGCGTCGACGCGACACCCATCCTAAAGGATGATGACGGTGCTCTCAGCCGCAGGCATTGACGCGGCTAGTGATCCGCATCTCGCGCAGCGGGCTCGCTGCCCTAGCCCGTCTTGCGGCTGGCCCGGTTACGACGGCGTGAGGACAGCTCGTCTTCGGGAGTCTGCTCAGCTTCGCCGCCATCGGCACGCTCGGCCGGAAATGCTGCGATGGTGCCGGTGAGTTCGCGCATTGCTCCACTGACGGCGATGCCGAACACTCCCTGCCCGCCCTGCAGTAAATCAACGACTTCTTCAGCTGAGGTGCATTCGTAGACGGTGGTGCCGTCGGAGAACAGGGTGATCCGGGCGAGGTCACCGACACCGCGACTACGCAGATGATCGACGGCTACCCGAATGTTCTGTAGGGAAATGCCGGTGTCGAGTAAACGCTTGACGATCTTGAGCACCAGGATGTCTTTGAACGAGTACAGGCGTTGGCTGCCTGACCCCGCAGCGCCGCGAATTGAGGGCACGACCAACCCGGTGCGTGCCCAGTAATCGAGTTGACGGTAGGTGATGCCAGCAATCTGGCAAGCGCTGGGCACGCGGTAGCCGACGAGGTCGTCAGGGACCGTGTCGTCAGGGAACAGACCCGGCTGGATCTCAAAGTCCTGGGCGCCTACGCCCTGGTCCTGTGGTCGCTCTCCCACTGCACTTCTCCCTCTCGCAAGTTGCACTGCACTTACCTGAGCAGTACGCGTGTGACGCGTCGGCGTCGCATCGGACCGCCAGGCGGCCCGCTAACGGCCTGTACCTGCGAACCTTCCGTGGCTACCTGAACTTTTTAGCCTACGCCCGATGACTCCTGTGCGGCAGGCGTTCACCGAGCTAGCTCGCTGGGCTAACTGAGTTCACTGGGCTAGTTCTTGAGCTAGCCACGGGGGTTTGCTGTGTGCGTGTCACTGATTCGAACTGAAGACAGCTCGAACGTTAAGACTCCGGACAGACCGGGGTCAACGCGACTCGCCAGAAAAGTCTCAACCTTTACTTGAGAGTTTGACACTTTCCTTGGTACGGCAGAGTGCAATCTATCCGTCAGTGGCCTTGAAATCGTCCGGCGACACGGACTCGAGAAATTCTTTGAATTTTTCTACCTCGTCCTCGCGCTCGTCCGGCATCACCAAACCGGCCTCAGCCAGCACCGACTCTTCAGCGAAGATGGGAACACCGGCACGAAGGGCAAGCGCGATGGAATCGGACGGACGGGCAGAAAGCGTGGTCTCTCCATCAAAAACGAGATCGGCGAAGAACGTGCCCTCTTGAAGGTCGACGATCCGAACCTCAACCAAGTTGCGGCCGAAAAGCTCAATCATGTTCTTAATGAGGTCATGGGTGAGAGGCCGAGCGGGCTCGACGCCCTGCTGCTCCAGGGCAATGGCGGTGGCTTCGGTCTGGCCAATCCAGATGGGCAGATAGCGGTCGCCGTTGGACTCACGCAGGAGCAGCACCGGCTGGTTCTGCGGCTGCTCCACACGAACACCGATCACATGCATTTCGCTCATCGCGTCTGCCTCCAACCTGGATCGGCCTGTCCGGCCTCATGGGTGGCCCCAGCGGGGTAGCCCTCACGGGTGACCTAAGAATCGGCGCTGTCTCACCGGATTCTATGCGAATTGTGTCGGGCAATCGACTAGCTGGGACTGCAAAATTTTCAGTAACCGCGGCTCTATCAGACATCACGCACGGCGACGACCTGCCGATCCCCTACTGCGTCAATCCCTACTGCACTAACTGCTACTGGGGAATGTTGCGCGACGAGGGACTGCTCAGCGATCGAGCGCGCCGCGAACGGCGGACTTGACCAAACACGTGTGCAGGGTCAGTGACAGCGCCGCCAACTCCCGCACCATTTCCTCGGCACGGTCGCGGGCACCGGCGTCGCGGCCTTTGGCTACGGGGCCTGCAATTTGAGCGACAAGGCTCGCTTCGCGATCGGCCGCCAACTTGAAGGCACGCAGGTGACGCACCTCAAGACCAAATTCCGACATTGCCTTTGCGGTACGCGCAAGCGTCACCGAGTTTTCGTCGAAGAAACCCGCGGGGCCCGGAACGACGAGACCCGCACGGATCAACTCGGTGAGGAACTTGTCGTCGATACCGGAACGCTCCCGAATAACTTCACGGGAGATCCGCACCTCACGCTGGGTACGAAACTCCTCGGGAGAAACCTCACCGGGAGCAACAGCCAGAGCGCGGGGCCGCCGCGGCGGCGCGTCGACCGCGCTGACCGTGGCCGCGCCGCGATCAATGGCCTCAAGCTGTTCCTTGATGACCTTGAGCGGTAGGTATTGATCGCGCTGCGCGGTCAGCACATAGCGCAGGCGTTCGCAGTCAGCGACCGAGAACCGTCGGTATCCTGAGGGGGTGCGCTCGGGGCTCACCAGCCCCTCCGCTTCGAGGAAGCGAATCTTCGAGATCGTCACATCCGGAAAGTCGGGACGTAATCGGTCAAGCACGCTACCGATCGACATTCCCGACGGAGCCGGCTGCCGTACCGCGGTCACTGGCTACCTGCACCTGCCGGCGTCTCACCGATCTGCGATCCGCCCGTGGGACGGGGACCGGTCAGGAACACCAAGCGGAACTTGCCGATCTGCACCTCGTCACCGTTTACCAGCACTGCGGAATCAACCGGCTCGCGGTTGACGTACGTGCCATTGAGGCTTCCGACGTCGACGACCTGGAAGGCGTCGTCTTCTTGACGGAACTCTGCGTGGCGACGGCTGACGGTGACATCGTCGAGGAAAATGTCGCTGTCAGGGTGGCGGCCTGCAGAGGTGGTGGGCTGATCAAGCAGGAAGCGCGAGCCCGCGTTGGGTCCGCGTTTCACTACGAGCAGGGCTGAACCCGCTGGAAGCCCTTCCACGCCGGAAACTGGGGTCTCGGTTCCGGTCGTTGCGGAGGAGTTATCGAGCTCGCTCAGAAAATCTGCGCGGAACACCGAAGTGGTCTCCGCTGGCGTCTCCCCAAATGCCGCGTCGTTCCCGTTCTCGCTCACCGTTGTCCTCCTCGTAATTCTCGCCCGGTGTGACTTACCGGACGACACGCTGCCCTGGTTCTGGTCGTAATGCGGCGCGGCTGGCTAGACGCTGCTCATCCATGGCTGCCCATTCATACCCGAACGCAGTGCTTTGAACCTACCCTGCACACGCCTCAACGTGTAGCGGGACTTACCTCAGTACTCACCGGCTACCAGCTCACATGCACTAAGTGCCGAAAGCCCAGTGCCACCGAACTATCCGTTTGTTATCGCTTCGTAACCGGAAGCGTCGAGCATGTCCGCCAAAGCTGCGTCGAGTGCGGCTTCATCTGCCACCTCAAGATCGACGAGCCAGCCCTCGGTGTAGGGCCCTGAATTAACAAGTTCCGGGCTCGCATCCAATGCGTCGTTGACCGCCAACACCGTCGCTGTGAGCGGTGCGTAGATGTCGGAAACGCTCTTCGTGGATTCGACCTCACCGAAGGTCTCTCCTGCCGTCACCGACGACTGGGCAGCAGGAAGCTGCACGAAAACCACGTCACCGAGCTGTGACTGCGCGAAATCCGTGATTCCGACGCGGACCGTTGTGGCGCCGGTGCGCTGCACCCACTCGTGTTCGGCCGTGTAGCGAAGGTCGGCGGGGATGGCGAGCTCACTCACTGGTGGCTTCCTTTCACAGGGCTGTCGAACTGCTGGTACATCAATTACTAGGCTGAGCGTATTGGCGCGGCTTAATCTCTCGCAAGGCGACTACGTCGAGCTGCTCGGTTTGTTCGATTTCTACGCGCCCTCCGCTGCGGGCAACGTGATCGACGACACCACCGGGAATGTTCAACGCAGCAGCCAATGTTGGTGGATCACCAATCGCGAGAACGGTATACGGTGCGGTCATCAATTGTCCGTCGATCTCGACATTTCCGCCTGTTCCGCCTACCCACGAATCGACTCCTACGCGCTGTGCGTTGCCGCGATCGTCTCGTACTTCAATGGCTTCGGCGCCTGCGGCACGCAGTTCTTGAATTAGGTCGAGAATCACATCGCCGCCCACTCCACGATGTGGGTCGGTGACGCTCAGAGTCACTCCCGGACCGGTCGCGGCGACGGTACCGACCTGTACCGATAGCGAATCGAGTCGAGTACGGGCCTGTTCCAGGGCAGCTCCGGCGCCGCCGCCCTGCTGAAGTTCGCTGAGGGTTTGTTCAAGTTCAGAAATTTGCTGACGCAGCGCCGCCTCGCGTCTGGTGACGGTGTCGAGGACGACCAGCAGATCGCCGGGGCTTGCCGAATCGAGAGCGTCTCCGGATCCGGTTGTTTTCACCTGTGTCGCAATAGCGATACCGAGGCCGGCGAGCAGTAGGACCGCGAGAAACGCGAACACACTGTGTGAATGCCGTGCGGCGCCGCGGCGAGCGGCGGGCCCAGTTAATTCGTGGGAGATTGCCGATTCGCGGGAGTTAGCCGATTCGTGGCCTTCTTGTTGGCGCAGTTCGTGCCTGCCTTCACCTGCCATGTCAGGCCCCGAGCAGTCGGCGTCGAAGGGCGGCTGCGTTGCCGAAGATGCGGATTCCGAGGACGACTATGATTGCTGTCGATAGCTGCGTTCCCACACCGAGTTGGTCGCCGAGCCACACGATGAGCGCCGCAACCATCACGTTGAAGACGAAGGACACGACGAAGACTTTCGCGTCGAAAATCTCATCGAGGTACGCGCGCAAACCGCCGAACACTGCATCGAGTGCCGCAACGACTGCGATCGGCAGGTACGGCTGTACCGCGTCGGGCACGCTGGGGCTAAAAACAACCCCGAGAACGATGCCCACAATCAGAGCGGCCAGCCCATAGATTGCTGGCGAGATCCCACCAGCTTTCTGCTGGGTGTGCGTCTGTTTCATGTTCACGTCAGCGTTCTCCCGATGTGCTTGAGTAGTGGGTTGATTCACGTGTTGTCGCTTCATGCAAACCCCGCATCGATGCTGCGGGAAGGTTGATGTCGTCGCTCGCTGCAACGGCAAATCCGATGCCATACAGCTGTTTGACGCTCGACATCCGCAGGTACGCGTCGCTCACCACGAACCCGGTTTCCAGCGCTCCTGCCGGACCGATTGCAGCTACTTCGTAGGGCGAGAACACCGGACGGTTATCGACCAGCATCGCGCCGCCTGCCTGACGGATAGTCACGTTGGGGCCAACGCGGACACCGTCGACGGCAACTGCTTCCGCGCCGTCCCGCCACAGGGCGTTAACCACCATTTGGAGGTCACGGTCCAGGACTACCGCGCGACCAGTGACGGTGCGCTGCGCCGAGTCCGAGAGACCGGGCCGCGGCGGCGGGTCGGTGAGGGTCACCACGAGCCCAGGACCATGCACGGGCTCTAGGGCTGCGCCGCCTTCGACGACACTGAGATCACGCAGAATCGGGGCGCCCTGCTCGTCGCCGGCGAGTGCGGTGGTGCGCGCACTATCGACGGTGGCGGCAAGCTCGTCGTATCGATGTTCCATTGCCGCGACACGATCTTCGGCGTCGCGCACTGCGCTACGCAGTTCCGCCTGATCCGCACGGTTTCCGGGGATTCGTTCCGCCGCGTCGACGGCAGCGTAGGACAGCAGTGCAACGATCATCACCGCGCCGAGCGCCAACCACAGCGCTGACGGCAGTCGACTCGTCCTCGTATGAGCGTGTTCGCGAGCGTCCGCGGCCGCCCGGTAGCCGGGATCAAGATGCTCACGCATCAGCGAACGCAGCAGGGAGGGGACCGGGTTGCGCTGCACCTGAGGGTCAGACCTATCCATCACTGCGCTCCCCCGGCAGAATTTTCGCCTGACGGCTTTGCCGTCGAGTCGCCTCGCGGCGTCGTGGATACGGGAACCGATCTGGCTACCACTCCCGCTTCGAGGAGATACAGCAGCCCAGTCCACACATAGAGGGCCGTTCCCCAGACCAGCAACGCGACACCGCACGCATGTACGGCGGCGACGCCGGGGAACTCAAGTTGGCCAGCCAAGATCAGCGGCAGTCCACACATCAGGGCAAATGTTGCCGCTTTGCCGAGGTAGATGACTTCTGGCGGCGCCATCCCGCGTCGGCGATAGATGGGTAAGGCTGCGGCCAATACGAGGTCTCGGCCGATCAGAATTGCGGCGACCCACCAGGGGATGAAGTCGCGTGCCACGAACGCCACCAACGTGGCGACGACGTAGAGGCGGTCTACCAGTGGGTCGAGGATCGCACCGAGTTTCGATGCCTGGCCGAGCACGCGCGCGAGTTTGCCGTCTAGCCAGTCGGTCGCACCACTGATCATCAGTAGCGCTAGCGCCCATCCGTCTGCGTGAACAACCAGCAGCAAGTAGACGAAAACTGGGACGCCGATGAGTCGCAGAGCACTCAGTGCGTTGGGGATCGTCGCAATCCGATCTGTGCGAACCATCTCCGGTTGTGCAGAACCCACCGAGGACCTCTCCCCTCTCTCGCTCTAACGACGTGCCTGTTTACCGGGATGCCTGCTATCGATGTACGCCGCAGCCTGCCTTACGCTGCCGCAACTGTACGGCGCTCGCTGATCAATCCGCGTGCCGCGATCACCGCGAGGCCGCCCCGGCGTCTTTCGCAACCAGCGATTCACAACGAAGCATTCATGACGCGCAACCGTAACGCGCGGGCATAGTGATCGCGTTGTTCGACGACAAGTCGACGGACGGCAGCTGGCGAGTCGTTGTTCTGCTCAAGCCACCGATCGGCCTTTTCCAGCACGGCATCCCTTACCAGCAAGGTGTCACTGACGACGCCATCACCGCCAACCGTGATTTCTCCCGCGCCTGGGTGCGGAAAGAGCCCCAGCACGAATCGGCGTGCAAGTTCGATGCTCCATCCCTCCCACACCGGCAGCAGCAGCGCGAAGTAGTCGTCGACATACTTCCAGTCATTCGGCTGCGATCCCGCCTGAAAACCATCGATGACGGCGTCGAGCTGGTCGTTAGTAAGCGCCGGTTCGCCAGCTAGAGCCTCACCGGGCGCATCACGCCCAGTGATCTGCGTCCACGCCCCCGCTTTGACCTGTGTTCCTGGAATCGACATGCGTGCCCGCAGGTGCGCGGTGCGGCCGCTCGCTGTGTTGTCACGGGCTAGCTCACCGTCGAGGTCTTCGGTGGTTGCGTGACCGGTCGCGGCCAGCGCCCGCCATAGTGCCCACCGCAATTCTGGATCGGCCAGCAAGCGGTCACCGTCTGCGCCTTTAGGGTTCCAGTCCTGGCTATCAGCGTCGTTCAGACCACTGCGGATCTGCGCGGCGTATCGGTCATCGTGCGCAGCCGCAGCAGCGAGGGCCCGCGCCCACGTCACCTGGGCGTCGCTGCCGGGTTCGGCTTCGCCGAGTTGGCGCCACGTGGTGTCAATCCAGCTATGCCACGCGTGCGTCTGTTGCTGTGCGGGGACGTAGCGGTCGATCGCGAAGGCAACGTTGGCGAGCACCGACACGAGCAGCACGTTGTTGGATTCGGCGGGCGCATGTCGCTGCGCAATTGTCAGGTATTTTTCGACACTCAGTTGGCCGTCACGGGTGGCGTTCCACAGCGCGGACCACACCAATCCGCGGGCCAGATCTGAGGAAATCCGTCCAAGGCTGGGTTCGACGGTAGCGAGCGAGTGCTCAT
>JAAYXN010000259.1 GCA_012515885.1 Rhodococcus sp. (in: high G+C Gram-positive bacteria) | reverse complement strand
GCATGAGGAGCAGGGTTGTTTTGCCGGCTCCGTTGGGTCCGACGAGACCGGTGATCCTGCCTGGTGTGAGCGTGACGTCTGCGTGTTCAACGGCCCGGTGTTTACCGAAGGACCGTGACAGACCGGTAGCGACGAGTGTCATGCAGACAGGCTAGGCGCTGGCGGCCACGCAGTGATGGGCGCGACTGCCTAGTTGGAGGCCGGTTCTTCCTTTAATTCCTGAGCGAGCATCACGATGATGTCGCTGGGGCCGCGCACATACGTCAACTTGTAGACGCCCTCATAGTTCGCGACACCACGCAGCGGATAGCAACCATGTCTGGCCGCGACAGCGAGAGCTTCATCAATATCGTCGACGGAAAACGCCACCCGATGCATGCCAATTTCGTTGGGAACGACCGGATCGCGCTCAATGGCGTCCGGGTGGATGTATTCGAAAAGCTCCAACTGCCCCTGCCCGTCAGGCGTCGCCAGCATCACGATATTGGCGTGATTGCCGTCCAGCCCCACCGCGGTTTCGGTCCAATCACCACTGACTGTCGCACGGCCCATGACGGACAGACCCAGGTCGGTGAAGAACGCTATCGCGGCATTGAGATCACGAACAGCGATGCCTACATTTTCCAGTTTGATGGCCATAAACCGGATGGTAACCGCACCGCCGATGGCGCGCTGGCGGCTTGTCAGTCTGGTGGCGAGAGCCGCTGAGTCCAGGCGCGGAGATGATCAGCAAAATCCGGAGGTGATGCCTCGACCACCGGAAAGCCAGAGAATCCGACCGTCGCCACCGCCCAGTCCAAAGACTCGGTATCGACTTCGATCCGGCACCGATGGGCTGAAATCTCTGTGACTCTCGCCCAATTCCCAATCGCTGAACGAACAGCATCTGCTGATCCCGCAACCTCCGCGACTGCTGGACAGGAAACATTGCGGGAGAAGCCTTTTCGCACAAAACTTCCAGCGTCCCCGCCCGGAATCTGCCGACGCCCAAACTTTGCACCGGTATTCTCGACGCTACTCATCCGGTCGAGGCGGAAGGTACGCCAGTCCATCCGGTCCACGTCGTAGGCAACGAGGTACCAGCGTCTACCGAGCGTGACGAGCTGGTGCGGTTCCGCCTTCCGCGATGACTGCGTCCCATCAACTGTCTTGTAATCAAAGGTAATTCGCTCGTCGTCACGGCACCCACGAGCCGCCGCCACCAACGCTTGGGAATCGATCTGTGTGCCCGACCAAGATGACTCCGCACTTACCGTCACTGACTTGAGCGCCTCGATACGACGTCGCAGCCGCGACGGCATCACCGGAATTACCTTGGCGAGGGCACGTGCCGAGGTTTCCGCGATATCGGAGATCGGCGACTGGGTGCTGGTGAGGAGCCCAACAGCCACGGCAACGGCTTCCTCATCGTCAAGCACCAGCGGAGGTAGGGACGCACCGTGTGCCAACTGATATCCGCCCCCAACTCCCCTATCTGCGTCGACTGGGTAGCCCAGTTCCCGCAACCGATCCACGTCGCGGCGCAATGTGCGCAGCGAAACGCCCAACTGCTCGGACAGCTCGGTACCAAGCCAGAACCGCCGAGTCTGCAGAAGCGAGAGCAACCGAAGTCTGCGCGAACCGGTATCACCCATATTTTGATTCTCCATCACATTAGTGACAGAAACTGTCCGCTATTGCTTTTAGCGTGGAACTCATCAGCCCAACCACTAACAGAACTGAGAACGAACATGAGCACCGCAACTATGACCCCCGAACGAACCGATCTTCTTGCTGCCCTCGCTCAAGCCCGATTTTTCCTCCGCTACACCGCCCGCGATCTGACGACAGAGCAGGCTGCGCAGCGCACCACTGTGAGTGCTTTGAGCGTCGGCGGCCTCATCAAGCATGTAGCGCTCACCGAACAGGCATGGGCAAACTTCATCGTTGACGGCCCCATCGCGCTGGGCGACAAGGACTACAGCGAACTCACCGACGAAGACTTCGCCGAGCGCGATCGCGAGTTCATGCTCCTACCAGGCGAAACCCTCGATAGCGTCCTCAGTATGTATGACGAAATTGCCGCACGTACAGATGAATTGGTACGCATAGTGGACTCTCTTGATGCGACGCATCCACTACCGGATGCTCCCTGGTTTACCGACTCCACGTGGTCAGTGCGGCGCGTACTGGGCCACATCATTTCCGAAACCTCGCAGCATGCCGGTCAT
>JAAYXN010000018.1 GCA_012515885.1 Rhodococcus sp. (in: high G+C Gram-positive bacteria) | reverse complement strand
TACCCCACCGCCGGCGTCGCCGTCACGGTGAACAGCGCAGCCGGGCTGACCAGATAGCAACCCGTGCCACAGCCTTCGATTTGCCCTGAAACGGAGACAGTGCCGGCGCCGCTGGCGCTGACCTGGATGCGATAGCCGTAGCGCAGGGCCGTGCCGTGGGAATCCCGCGGCGAAATCGTGCCTGCGCCGAGCAGCGCCGTGCATGAGGCCGCGTCCGAGCACGCGGCTTCCGACCCCGAAGGCGAACCCGGTGGCTGCGCCCCGAGCGCCCGGATCTCGGCACAGACGAACTGGCCGTTGCAGTTGTAGCCGTACACGCACTGGCCACCTTCGTAGCCATTCGCGTAATGCATGATCGATGCGTAGTCGTACGCGCTGGCCGCGTTCGTCGACTGCGTCCCGAAGTTGGCGTTCCAGGTACCGGATCCACACTGCGCGACGATGCCGTGGTCGATGATGCTGACGTAGCTGTTGCGGTCCGTGCGCTGCTGCTCGTGGATCAGGCCGAAGGCATGCCCGACTTCGTGCAGCACGGTGCGTGCGGTCCAGCAGCCGATCAGCAGGTCCTGCACGCCGCCGATCATGCCGACATAGGAACTGCCGCAACCGATTCCCGTCGCGGTCTGCACCAGCACGCGGTTCGACGCCGAAGCGTTCTCCACGAAACGCATGCCGGTACTGTTCTCCCACTGCAGCACGAAGTCGCGGAACATCGTGCGCTGCGCCGTGGTGACCGAGCCATCGAACGAGTAGCTCAGTGTCGCCTGCGGCCACTTGTTGCCACGCAATGCACCGAACAATTCGGGTGGCGTGTCGGCAGGAACGAGGATGTCGCCGAGGATGCGCGCGGGGCGCCCCGATTTCGGCGTGATGATGACGGCGTCGCCGACGTTGCCGGCCGACCCGCCAGGCAGGTCGAGTCCATGCTTGGGCGTTTGCGCCGCGGCAGGCGCGATGAAGAGCAGGGCCAGCAGGCCAGGCAGGTACTTCAGAAAGCTGTCGCAGCGCATCGGTTTCTCCCCCTTCCCGCCTGCAGCCAAACTGCAACCATCGTCGGTCGCGGCGTCCGGCTCGACACGGTGCTCAATCAAAGCCGTTCGCGAACAGGAGATCCGGCAGCGGCGTGCACTCCAGGTGCCAGAGCGTATCACCTGTCAGCGCGTCCCACTCGAGTGAGTCGACCGGATCGAAATGGTTCGGGCACAAGGATGCCGCTACCAAGGCGCTCGGTTCCGGAAGTGCGGGCAAGGGACCGGACAATTGATTGTTCGCCAGTGTCAGGTATTGCAAGGACGTCAAGTCCGCGAGAGACGGGAGCGTACCGCCCAAGAGGTTGTCATCGGCAAGGAACATTTGCAGTGAAGCGAGGCCGCCCAGGGCCGGAATGGGTCCGCTCACCGCATTGTGCGAGATGCTGAAGCCCTGCAACGCGCTCAACCCGGCCAAGTTCGGAATCGTTCCACTGAGCTGATTGTTGGCGACATCGATGTAAATCAAGTTGGACAACTGCTGCAGTGGAGGAATCTGACCGCTCAGCTGGTTTCTTTCTGCGTAGAACAGGCGGAGTTGCGGCGGCAGCGCGGGGATACCGCCAGATAGCTGATTGCGGGAAACGTCGACGTCACGCAAGTTCACATAGTCCGAGAGAGCCGGGATGCTGCCCGTGAGTTGGTTCGATCTCGCCCGAAAAGAGCGAAGCTGCGGACCCGGGGTCGGTATGCTCCCGGTGAATTCGCAGTTCCCGATGTCGAAGTCCTCGAGGAAGGCGAACTCCGACAATGGCGGGAGGTCGCCCGTGATGTCGTTTGAGTTGAGCCGCAACGAACGCAACTGCGTCAGCGCCACAAGGTCGGGCAATGTGCCGGAAAGTTCGTTGAACCCGAGACTGATGTCGCGGACGTAGCTGAGCGCCCCGTCGCAGCTCACACCGAACCATGTACATTCCGTACCCGGCGCACCGCCCCAGCCGGAACTGTCGGTCCAGCCATCCCCGTTCGTGCTGGCATAGAGATCGAGTAGC
>JAAYXN010000258.1 GCA_012515885.1 Rhodococcus sp. (in: high G+C Gram-positive bacteria) | reverse complement strand
TTCGTCGTGACCGACCAGGTACCACCGTCCGCGGCGGGTCACGACACCCCAAGGCTGCACGGTGCGGGTGGTAAACGGCATGGTCGGGTCAGTGCGGTGACTAAACCGCACTGCTTGACCGGAATCTATCGCCGCGAGAAGCGCTTCAATGGCTGGCTCTGATCCCCGGGTTCGCGCAGGTAAGGCAGTGAGCGGAGCAGCCGCTTCCGGGTCCAATTGGACTCCCGCGGCACGCAATTTGAGCATCGCGTTCTGCGATACGGCAACGAGCTCGGGTGATTGCCACAGGGCCGCCGCGATCGCGACCGCCGCGGACTCTTCGCTATCGAGCTCAATGTCCGGCAACTCGTAGGCGCCTCGATCAATCCGATATCCCTCCACACCTGGATACCGTGTCGCCGGACCGGTCTCCAAAGGAATACCGAGGTCACGAAGCTCATTCTTATCGCGCTCAAACATTCTGCTGAATGCTTCATCGCTCGACGAGTCCTGGTAGCCCGCGACGCTTTCGCGGATCTTCTCGGCGGGAAGGAACTGCCTGGTCGATAGCAAGCAGATGACCAGATTTACCAGACGCTCAATCTTCGATGTCGCCACCCCAGCAGCCTAATGGGTCTGCGGGATCACATCGACGCGATCAACCGATCTACTCGCTCATCGACGGACCGGAAGGGGTCTTTGCAGAGCACAGTGCGCTGCGCCTGGTCGTTGAGCTTGAGGTGCACCCAGTCGACCGTGAAGTCGCGCCCTGCCGCCTGAGCGGCAGAAATGAAGTCTCCGCGCAGCTTTGCCCGCGTCGTTTGCGGCGGATTTTCGACGGCCTCATCGATGGTCTCGTCTTCGGTGACTCGTTTGACCAGCCCTTTGCGCTGCAGGACGTCGAACACTCCCCTGCCCCGTTTGATGTCGTGGTAGGCGAGGTCAAGTTGCGCGATCTTCGGGTCCGACAACTCCAGGTCGTAGCGATCCTGATAGCGCTGGAACAGTTTGCGTTTAATGACCCAGTCGACCTCGGTGTCCACCTTCGCGAAGTCCTGGGCTTCCACCGCGTCCAGCATGCGGCCCCACAGGTCCACGACCTGTTCCACTTCCACATCAGGCTCGCGGTCACGCAAATGCTCGACGGCACGCGCATGGTATTCGCGCTGAATGTCGAGAGCGCTGGCTTGACGGCCACCAGCGAGCCGCACTTGGCGTCGGCCTGTCGTGTCGTGACTGACCTCTCGGATCGCGCGAATCGGGTTGTCCAACGCGAAGTCCCGGAACGCTACGCCCGCTTCGATCATTTCGAGAACGAGGGCGGCCGTGCCCACTTTGAGCATCGTGGTGGGCTCGGCCATGTTGGAGTCGCCCACGATGACGTGCAGGCGCCGATACTTTTCGGCATCGGCATGCGGCTCGTCCCGGGTGTTGATGATGGGGCGCGATCGTGTCGTTGCTGATGACACGCCTTCCCAAATGTGTTCGGCGCGCTGGGAAAGACAGAACATCGCAGCTTTAGGTGTCTGCAGCACCTTTCCGGCACCACAGATAAGCTGACGCGTCACTAAAAAGGGCAGCAGAACGTCAGAAATTCGGGAGAACTCACCAGCGCGGGCCACCAAGAAATTCTCGTGGCAGCCGTAGGAGTTACCGGCCGAATCGGTGTTGTTTTTGAACAGGTAAATGTCGCCGCCGATGCCCTCTTCAGCGAGACGCGTTTCCGCGTCGATGAGAAGGTCTTCGAGGACTCGTTCCCCGGCGCGGTCATGGTTGACCAACTGCACCAAGCTGTCGCACTCTGCGGTTGCGTATTCCGGGTGTGAGCCAACATCGAGATACAACCGGGCACCGTTGCGGAGGAACACGTTGGAACTGCGTCCCCACGACACCACGCGACGGAACAAATACCGCGCTACCTCGTCCGGACTGAGCCGTCGATGCCCGTGGAAAGTACAGGTCACACCGAACTCGGTCTCGATTCCCATGATTCGTCGCTGCACAGTTCGACACTACAACGCGCCGACAGATTCGGGCTTCACAACACTGCAGGCAAGCCTCGATCTCGAGGCGTTCCCACCGCCGCGAAGTCTCGCAGTCCGCGTTCTCCTCGCGTATGACTACACCCTGCCCAGGTGCGATTGCCTACTGTGGAAGGCGTGAAACGCCTGACCGCCCATCTTGATCGCTTTGACCAGAATCTCGCCGAACGCGCTACCAACGACGGCCGTCCCGGCTTCGACCGTGCGATGCGCCGCGTCAGTCGACTCGCTGATCATGGCGTCTTGTGGTGGATCGTGGCCCTGGCCCTTGGAGCTTTTGGCGGCAAGAACCGCCGCGCAGCGGTACGCGGGATCGCGTCACTGTTGCTCTCCAGCGCACTCGCGAACGCTGTCCTCAAACCGCTCTTCCCGCGGCGCCGTCCCCCGGCCCGCACGTGGCTCAACCCCCATCGTGGCGTTCCGATTCCGCGTTCCTCGGCGTTCCCTTCGGGTCATAGCGCTTCCGCTGCGGCCTTTACTACCGGCGTTGCCCTCGAATCACCGGTCGCTGGCGCCGCGGTCGCCCCGCTGGCCGCCGCAGTGATCTATTCGCGCGTCCACAATGGGGTCCACTGGCCCGGCGACGTTGTTGTCGGAAGTCTTGTTGGCAGTGCTGTTGCCTTAAGCACGAGGCGCTGGTGGGCGGTGCGCGATGACGAGCCCGCCGTCACAGGCCCCACGCAGTACGCACCAGCCTTGCCGCTCGGGCGAGGTCTTGTCGTTTTCGTCAACCAAGGCTCAGGCCCTGAGGGACAAGACATTACGTCAACAATCGCCGAATACCTGCCGGGCGCGGACATCGTCAATCTTGACGCGGACCGCGACTTCGCTGAGCAGATTGACGACGACATTCGCAAGCATCAATCGGCCGACGGCGTTCAGCCCCGTCAGGCGCTGGGTGTGTGCGGCGGCGACGGCACGGTGATCGTCGTTGCCGATGCTGCCGAGCGTCATCAGCTGCCCCTAGCGGTATTTCCCGGCGGAACGCTCAATCACTTTGCCCGCGACATTGGTTCGGCAGAGGTCTCTCACACAGCGGCGGCTGTCGAGGCAGGTACGGCGGTTGCAGTCGATCGAGCGTCCGTCACCACCGGGAGCGAGGACGCGGACACGCACTCGTTCCTCAACACGTCCAGCCTGGGCGGCTACCCAGATGCAGTGCGCCTACGTGAGCGGTGGGAATCACGATTAGGCAAGTGGCTCGCAGCGGCACTGGCGATGATCCGGGTCCTCGCCGCCGCCAAACCACTAGCGGTCACCATCGACGGCACCCCTCGCCGAGTCTGGATGCTGTTTGTGGGCAACGGGCGCTACTCACCGGGCGACCAAGTGCCGATGTCGCGGCCCGCGATCACGGGCCGCTTTCTCGACGTCCGCTATCTGCGTGCTGACCGCAGGTTCTCTCGCGCGCGACTGCTGTTCGCGGCCCTCACCGGCACCCTCAGACACTCGCGGGTCTACCAGCGCACCATCACCAGCAGCGTGTCCGTACAGGTCCTCGGGGACTCTGTCGCCCTCGCCACGGACGGTGAAGTTGTCGCGGACGCAAAGAGTTTCATGTTCGTCTCGCACCCGCAGTCACTAACTGTCTATCGCGACGCCGATCTCGGCTGAGTAAGTATCCCGTGAGCACAGCACAGCCGAGCCGCTATCGCGCTCGGCTGTGAACACGTTTCTGCTGAGTTAGGCGTCGCCGGAATCGGACTCGCTGCCAGACTCCGCATCCGCTGACTTTCCCTCGCCCTTAGCTGAAGCATTCTCGGTCGAGGCACTGTCAGTCGAGGCACTGTCTTCCGGTGCGGCGGGACGCTCAGGCAGCAGCTCCTGCAGCAGGGCACCGGAAATGCGTCGGAAAGCGCGGCGCGGCCGTGACTGCTCCAGCGTCGCAACCTCAAGAGCCTCCAACGGGCGTGACTGTGCATCACCAGTGCCGCGGCTGCCCAATGCGTCGACAGCGACGGCAAGAGCTTCCTGAAGGTCAAGTCCCGGACGGAATTTCTCGCGCATCGCCGTTGAAATCGGCTCCGTCGTGCCACCCATCACGACGTACTCAGGTTCGTCGGTGATGGAACCGTCATAGGAGATGCGGTAGAGCTGGGTATGCGGAGCAGAACCGAATCGGCCCACTTCCGCAACACAGATTTCGACCTCGTACGGCTTGGGCTGCTCGGTAAAGATCGTGCCGAGAGTCTGTGCATACGCATTCGCCAGCGAACGGCCTGTGACATCACGGCGATCGTAGGAGTATCCACGCATGTCAGCGTGCACGATTCCCGCACGGCGCAGGTTCTCGAACTCGTTGTATTTACCTACCACAGCAAAGCCGAGACGGTCATACAGTTCGCTGACCTTGTGCAGCGCAGTGGACGGGTTCTCTGCCACAAACAGCACACCGTCGCGGTAGGTGAGCACAATGACGCTGCGTCCGCGAGCAATTCCTTTGCGCGCCAACTCCGAACGATCACGCATGATCTGTTCGGCAGATGCGTAATACGGCATCGTCATGCTCGCGTACCCCCTTCTGCCCCGTCCTGGGCTTCTGCGGCGCGTTCAGCGACCACCACTCGGGCGATCTCTGAAATCACCTCCGCGGGAACCTGTGTCGCACCCTCAGCAGTGATGGTCACCGCCGTCGGGTAGATGCCGCGGCCCACATCGGGGCCACCCGTTGCTGAATCATCATCAGCAGCGTCGTACAAGGCTTCGATCGCGGCGCGCAGCGCAGCTTCCTGATCGCCCTGCGAGCTATACAGCTTCTTCAGCGACGACTTCGCAAACAGTGAGCCAGACCCGACTGCGTGATAGCCGGAGCGTTCTTCGTAACGCCCGCCCACCACGTCATACGACACGATCCTGCCCGCATTGGACGCATTGAGCGCGTCAATGTCGTAGCCAACAAGCAGGGGCACAACTGCCAACCCTTGCATGGCGGCGCCCAGATTGCCGCGAACCATCGATGCCAGGCGGTTGGCCTTGCCGTCAAAGGTCAGGGGCACGCCCTCGATCTTTTCGTAGTGCTCAAGTTCGACGGCGAACAGTCGCACAAGTTCGATCGCGATGCCCGCGGTGCCCGCGATACCCGCGGCAGAAAACTCGTCGGTGACAAAGACTTTGTCCATGTCCCGATTAGCGATCAGGTTGCCCTGGGTGGCGCGCCGATCACCAGCGATGAGCACCCCGCCCTGGTACGTGAGGGCGACGATCGTCGTGCCATGTGGCGCTACGTCGGACGAGTCCATAGTTCCACCACCCTGAATGTCGCCGCGTGAAGTTCCGGCGCGGCGACCCGGCAGCAGTTCCGGCGCGTGCCCCCGCAGGAATTCGGTAAACGACGACAACGTGGAGCCGAGGCCCCGCAACATGTCGCCGTCAGTGATCCGCAGTCCCGGTTCGGCCGTCACTGGCCACCTTTCTGAACGTAGGCGCGAACGAAGTCTTCAGCGTTCTCTTCGAGAACGTCATCAATCTCGTCGAGCAGGTCATCGGTGTCTTCGGCCAGTTTTTCGCGACGTTCCTGACCGGCAGCTCCGTCGCCACCTGGAATTTCGTCGTCGTCGCCGCCACCGGTTCGTGTGGTGTGTTCCTGCGCCATCACTGACCTCCTTCTCCGAAGCGTCCATACGGGGATGTCCGTATGGGCCACCTACCAGCCGAATACCGTGCAGTGCCTGACGCTGCGACGCAGAGACCGTATCGAGCCTTGCGGCCGTGCGCCCCGGCTGCTGCATGATCCGGAAACTTCACCCTACCGAGACAGCGCCTGTTGTGGGACGAATGACCGTCTCACTCTGCGGCGTGTTCGCTTCTGGCGCAGCCCCACTTCATCTCGTGCGCTGCTTCATGAACTGCACTGCGCCATGAACCCGCTGCGCCGCGAACTGTCTAGGTGGTGAGTTGGTCGACGAGTTCGCTGGCGCTCTGCGCTGTTTCTAGCAGCTCACCGACGTGCGCTTTGCTGCCGCGTAGTGGTTCGAGGGTGGGAATGCGCACCAGTGAATCCCGGCCGAGATCGAAAATTACGGAGTCCCAGCTCGCGGCAGCAATATCCGCGCCGAATTTGCGGAGACATTCGCCGCGGAAGTAGGCGCGGGTATCGGTCGGCGGAGCGGAGACGGCATCGAGGATCTGCTGTTCGCTGACCAACCGCTGCATCGAGCCGCGCGCGACGAGGCGGTTGTAGAGGCCCTTATCGAGTCGCACATCGGAGTACTGCAGGTCGACGAGGTGCAGTCGCGGAGCGGACCACGCGAGCCCTTCACGCTTGCGGAAACCTTCCAGGATGCTCAACTTGGCGGGCCAATCCAGCAGGTCCGCGCATTCCATCGGGTCGCGTTCGAGCAGATCAAGAACCATCGCCCACTTATCCAGAACATCGTTGGCGCGTGCATCAGCGGGCTGAGCAGCGACATGGGCGGCGACACGCTCGTGATAAATCCGTTGCAGCGCTAGGGCGGTCAACTCGCGGCCATCCATCAGTGGGACAGCCACACGCAGCGTCGGATCATGGCTGATCTGGTGTACTGCGGTGACGGGCTGAGCCAGTTGTAGGTCGCTGAAGTCAACGCCCGCCTCGATCACGTCGAGAACCAGCGCGGTGGAGCCAACCTTAAGGTAGGTCGCCATTTCCGCGAGGTTCGCATCACCGATGATCACATGCAGGCGCCGATACTTGTCGGCGTCCGCGTGCGGTTCGTCGCGGGTGTTGATGATGCCGCGCTTGAGGGTCGTTTCGAGGCCAACCTCAACCTCGATGTAGTCGGCGCGCTGGGACAGCTGAAATCCTGCCTCGTCACCGGATTGACCGATGCCGACACGGCCAGAGCCGCAGATCACCTGACGTGAGGCGAAAAACGGGGTGAGGCCGGTGACAACGTCCGCGAACGGTGTATCCCGGCTCATCAGATAGTTCTCATGCGTGCCGTAGGACGCGCCTTTGCCATCGACATTGTTCTTGTACAGCTGCAGGCGCGGGGCGCCCGGAACGCTTGATGCGTGGCGTGCGGCGGCCTCCATGACGCGTTCACCGGCTTTATCCCAGATCACTGCGTCCAGCGGGTCGGTGACCTCAGGCGCAGAGTATTCGGGGTGCGCATGGTCGACGTAGAGGCGCGCACCGTTGGTGAGAATCATGTTGGCGGCTCCGACCTCGTCGGCATCGATGATCGGCGCCGGGCCACTGAGGCGGCCAAGATCGAATCCTCGGGCATCCCGCAGGGGCGATTCGACTTCGTAATCCCAGCGTGTGCGCTTAGCCCTGGGCACGCCAGCTGCCGCGGCATACGCCAATACCGCCTGTGTGGAGGTCAGAATCGGGTTCGCTGAAGGCTCTGTAGGCGAGGAGATCCCGTATTCAACCTCGATACCGATGATCCGCTGCATGGCTTCGAGCCTAGGCGATCAGCCGCGTGAGGGGCGATTCACGGCAAGGTTGATCCATAAGAGCCGAGAGCTGAAGGTGGCCTGCCGTCTGCATGACGACAGGACACCTTCGCTCACGTAACAGGACTACAGGTACTGGCCGGTGTTGGATTCGGTATCGATCGCGCGGCTCGCACTCGCGTTCTTACCGGTGACCAGCGTCCGGATGTAGACGATGCGCTCACCCTTCTTACCCGAAATCCGTGCCCAGTCATCGGGATTGGTGGTGTTGGGCAGGTCTTCGTTCTCGGAGAACTCATCAACGATCGAGTCGAACAGGTGCTGTACTCGCAGACCGGGAGCACCGGTGTCGAGCACCGATTTGATCGCGTACTTCTTGGCCCGGTCGACAATGTTTTGAATCATCGCGCCGGAGTTGAAGTCCTTGAAGTACAGCACCTCTTTGTCCCCGTTGGCGTAGGTGACTTCGAGGAACCGGTTATCTTCGCTTTCGGCATACATCCGGTCAACGACGCGCTCGATCATGGCCCGCACACACAGTGTCCGGTCGCCGCCGAACTCCGCAAGATCGTCAGCGTGAACCGGCAGGGACTCCGTCAGGTACTTCGAGAAGATGTCCTGAGCGGATTCGGCGTCGGGACGCTCGATCTTGATCTTCACATCGAGGCGGCCTGGACGCAGAATCGCGGGGTCGATCATGTCCTCGCGGTTGGACGCACCGATCACGATGACGTTCTCAAGCCCTTCAACGCCATCGATTTCACTGAGCAGCTGCGGTACCACCGTGGTTTCGACGTCGGAGGACACACCTGATCCGCGGGTGCGGAAAATCGAGTCCATCTCGTCGAAGAACACGATAACCGGGGTGCCTTCGGAAGCCTTTTCGCGGGCCCGCTGGAAGATGAGCCGAATGTGCCGCTCAGTCTCGCCGACGAACTTGTTGAGCAGCTCTGGACCTTTGATATTGAGGAAGTACGACTTGACTTCCTTGCTGTCCTGCCCGCGCACCTCGGCGATCTTCTTTGCCAGTGAATTGGCAACAGCCTTGGCGATCAACGTCTTTCCGCAGCCGGGCGGGCCGTACAGCAGTACACCCTTTGGTGGACGCAGCGAGTACTCACGGAACAGATCCTTGTGCAGGAACGGCAATTCCACCGCGTCGCGGATCTGTTCGATCTGTCGGCCCAGTCCGCCGATGTCGTGGTAGTGCACGTCGGGGACTTCCTCAAGAACGAGATCCTCGACCTCGGCCTTGGGGATGCGTTCGAACGCGTAACCCGCTTTGGTGTCGACCAGGAGGGAATCACCGGGTCGCAGTTTGCGGGGGGCGTTCTCATCGACGTCGAGTAGCTTCTCGCCGCCGTCTCGGTGTGCAGCGGCCAGTGGCTCAGCGAGCCACACGATCCTCTCTTCATCGGCATGGCCAACGACGAGAGCGCGGTGGCCGTCGTCGAGGACCTCGCGCAGCGTACTGATCTCGCCGACCCGCTCGAAGCCGCCCGCTTCGACCACAGTAAGTGCCTCGTTGAGGCGAACTGTTTGTCCGGTCTTGAGGCTTTCGGAGTCAATGTTCGGTGAGCACGTGAGCCGCATCTTGCGGCCGGAGGTGAAGACATCAACGGTTTCGTCACCGTGCACTGAAAGGAGAACGCCGTAGCCGCTGGGCGGCTGACCGAGCCGATCTACTTCTTCGCGCAACGCGAGCAACTGTTGGCGGGCTTCCTTGAGCGTGTCCATCAGCTTGCCGTTGCGGGTGGACAACGAGTCCACGCGCGCCTCAAGCTCACGAACCTGTTCAGGTGACTCCGCCAGTTGGCGTCGCAGTGCCAACGCTTCCGCGCGCAACGCCTCAAGCTCGCGTGCTGCCGCAGCTGGATCCGGGTTCTCGCTCATCGCGTCTCCTCCCACTGAAGATTCATTCCACGCTACCGGCAGGAACCGCTTTACGCGCAGGGGACACGAGTACTGCCTGTCACCAGTTCACACTGTGAACACCTATGCGAGTGCGTGATGTGGGCCCACGCGCGCGTTCTACGCTCTAGTTTTTGCCGGATCGGCGCTGCGGTTTGGGTGTGACGGTCCCCTCGGCGAGGCGCCGAGCGCTCACCAAAAATGCGGTGTGACCTTGCATTCGATGCTCGGGGCGGACGGCGAGTCCGACGACGTGCCAGCCACGCACGATCGATTCCCAAGATCGCGGCTCTGTCCAGCATTCCTGTTCGCGTAGGGCCTCGACGACGCGCGAGAGTTGCGTCACGGTGGCGACGTAGACCAGCAGAACTCCACCCGGAACCAGTGCTTTCGAGACTGCGGGCAGTGCGTCCCACGGCGCCAGCATGTCCAAAACAACCCGGTCGACCCGCCCGCCTTCGGCTTCTGGGTTGAAGTCCGCGACATCGCCGAGAGTGAGATTCCAGTTTTCGGGTCGCTCACCGAAGAAGGTTTCGACGTTGCGGACGGCGTGCTCGGCGTGGTCCTCGCGGATCTCGTACGAGATGACCTGCCCGGTGGGGCCCACGGCGCGCAGTAGTGAGCAGGTCAGTGCGCCGGAACCGGCTCCTGCCTCAAGGACGCGAGCACCGGGGAAAATGTCGCCTTCGTGGACGATTTGGGCGGCATCTTTTGGATAGATCACCTGCGCGCCGCGCGGCATCGACAGCACATAGTCGACGAGCAGCGGACGCAGCGCCAAGTAGGGCGTCCCGTTTGTCGAGGTCACGACGCTGCCTTCATCGGCACCGATCAGCTCGTTGTGGACAATCCCGCCGCGGTGCGTATGGAACTCTTTACCGGCCTCTAAGTGAACCGTGTATTTGCGGCCTTTAGCGTCGGTGAGTTGGACGCGATCGCCCTCTCGAAACGGCCCGCTGGGTCGTGATTCGCGCCCATCCATTGTGTGGTGACTCCTCCAAGTGGTCAGTTAATTCAGTGCCCAGGGTTACAGGGCACGGCACGAACGGATATTGGAGGCAAGAATTGCCTTCGCACCCAGCTGAGCGAGTGCGTCCATCACGTCGTTGTGGCCCTTAATCGGCACCATCGCGCGCACTGCCACCCAGTTGTCGTCGGCGAGTGGCGAGAGGGTGGGTGACTCGATGCCGGGGGTCACCTTGATGGCGTCAGCCAGGATCGAGCGGGGGCAGTCGTAGTCGAGCATGATGTTTTGCTGCGCGAAAACGATGCCGCGAATGCGCTCAACCAGCTGGTTTCTCGCAGGATCTTCGGGTGCACCTGCCTGCTCGATGAGCACACCTTCCGAATCGCACAGCACATCACCGAAGGGAACGAGGTCGTGCTGGCGCAGGGTGCGGCCGGAGCCCACGACGTCGGCGATGGCGTCCGCAACACCGAGCTGGATCGAGATTTCGACAGCACCGTCGAGACGAATGACGGACGCTTCGAGGCCGCGGGCAGCGAGGTCGTGGTTGTAGGCGCGGATCATGCGCATCAGCGCAAGCAAGGCGAGCAGTGCGCTCAGCGCGATCGCGGCGTGGATCGGCTGAAGGCCGCGGGTGCCGGTGTTGATGCCGTCGCTCAGCT
>JAAYXN010000257.1 GCA_012515885.1 Rhodococcus sp. (in: high G+C Gram-positive bacteria) | reverse complement strand
GGCCAGCGCCCGCTTGCGCTGTAGGACGAGGTCGTCGGCGTACGCGCGTGAGCGGCGGCGCACGAGCCATTCAGTGGCCACTGCTGCGTCCCGACGCAATAGATCCTGCAACTGCGCGCAGGTGACGTGCTGGCCGGTGGGTCGCATGGCGCCGGCGCTCACGCCGAGTCGACGTCCCACAGAAGATCCGCGCAGAACTCACGCCCGAAGTCACTCGACAGATGGGTCAACCGGTCGGCTTCGTTGCACGCGTCGGCGAGGGTCCAGATCAGCTCGTGGACGTCGGCGATATCGAGTTCTACCTGTTCGTTTCCGATACGGATCATCCGCGCGATGACCGCGCCGTCGACGTCCTGCAAGCCGACGATCTGGACGGGCACCTGTTCGCCCCGGCGGGTGCCGAGGAAATGCCGTTCGATCTGACCGTCGTGGTTCTCCCAGGGACCGATGTCGGTGGCGTCGAGTGGAGGGGGCACGCAGTATTCATCCGAGTTCATCAGGAATGGCTCCGTTCTGGCCCGGAAACGAACACAGCGGCACCCGGAGATGTTGCCGCGCGAGCCCCTGACGTAGCGTGCCGTCGGGTGGTATAGCCAACGCAACTCCCCCTGGTGGTAACACGCCAGAAGATACCGAAAACCTGCAGGCCACCGACTATATTTCGGCGGTGGTTCACGGATTGGTCAGGCTCGTTGCAAGCCGGGCAATTTGACCGGTAGGCGAATCTGCTGGGCAGTCCATTGGCGTCAGTGACCGGCAAAATAACGGCAGCGTCAGACAGTTTCAAGCCGAAACTAACTCGTCACATGCAACCATGATGCCTACCCTGCCTTCGAGTGGTTTGCCACGAGCTTTTCAGAAGGGGTCAGCCGGCGAAAATTGCGACTTGGCCATTGCGGCGCGAACACCGCAAAAGCTAACTGCGGGTGGATTTCGCCGGGGCTTCCTGGTGTCGCAACGGTGTGCCGATGCGTCGGCAACTGTCGCCGAAACCCGTCATCTGTTGGCGCGTCAAGGAATTCAGGTATAAGGCGCGAACACCCTTGGCGTATGTTGCGAGGGCCGGTTTCAACCGGGCGCGTCCCTCGCGGGTGATGCTGGCGATGACGACCCGCCGGTCCTGTTGGCTCTTGCATCGGCGCACCAGCGCTTGGGCTTCCAATCGGCGCGTCTGCTGACTAACCCTGCTGGGAATCACGGCGAGGACTTCGGCGATCTCGCCCATCCGCGCGCACCCGTCGCCGGAGTTGGCGAGGAAACGCAGCAACATGACATCCCACAACGTGAGCCCGTGCGCCTCGACCAGTTGGCGGTTCAACGCGGCACAGAGTGCTGTCGCGGTCTCGCTGAACACCTGCCAGCACCGTTGCTCGGTGTCGTCGAGTCCCGGCAATCGACCAGTCGACGACTCGGGAGTGCTGTGCTTCACGGCGGGCAATGGTATGGATGCCGGTTGTCCATCATCGGAGCCTTCAAGGGCGATCCCAGCAATCGTCACAGATTTGCCCAGCCACGTTGAATCCTGGCAATGGGCGGTCCCGCCTCGATCGCCTGTTCATCGGTGTGTCGACGAGACGTCAGAAAACCCCCTCCGCGGCTGAAATACTTCAAATCACAAACGGCACCCCGGCCCCGATTGCAACGTGTTCTATACGTTACTAGTTGTTGTCTGACACCGCCGTGTTTCGCCTAAAACCGCAGTCCGAGCCCGTAGCCTGATTTATTCAAGTGTTTGCTGCAAGTCTTAGGAAATGAACGTGTCTACGTCTTAGCCGACCAACCAATTGGTTGGTTGCGTTCGGTGGGGAGCAAATTCAGTCCACCGAACTCGCGAATGCGTTCGTCTCTCGGTCGAGTTGGCAAAGAATGGCGCGCACCCGCTGCGCCATACCGATGAAAAGTATTGCCATCGTTGTCGCGAAGGTATCTGCCAGGCGCAATCGAAAATTGACACCGGGCTCTTCATGTCGAGCCGGCTGAGCGCACCGCGTCAGCCGCCGCATCGAAATCAGCAAATGGTGCCGGCTCCGTCAACGGCGACCGGGTCCGCGCTGAAGCCGGGCGCACCGCCCGAAATGCCGGTCAGTTACTGGTTGCCAGCTCCGGCGCGTCGAGGATCTCGCGGACGAAACGCCCGCTCGCCGCCGCGTAGCATCCGATCGCGACGATCTGGGCCACCGGCACGATCAGCAGGGCCCGCCCCAGCGACATCACGCCCATGTCGGCCGTCAGCGCGTCGCTGATGACACCGGTCAGAAACGGACCGGCGCTTCCGATGATGGCGCCGAAGAAGAGGAACACCGCGGACGCTGTCGCGCGCTGCTCGACGCGCACCAGCCGCTGAATGGCCGCGATCGACGGTGCCATGTACGCCGTGCCGATCACGTAGCTCATCGCGATGAACACGATGCACAGCGCCCGGTCCTGCACCACGAATGCCAGCGCCGAAAACGGCAGCAGCGCAGCGATCATCACCCCTACCAGCCAGAGCAACCAGCGAGGATCCCTGGCCGACAGGCGGTCAGCTATCCGGCCGACGACCAGCAAGCCGACGATCCCGGTCAGGCCGCTCGCCACCCCGTACTGCACGCCGACCTCGCCCAGCGACATTCCGCGGGTCCGCACCAGATACGCAGGCGCGAACGCCGTCAGCGAGTAACCCGCGAACGAGACACATGCCCCTCCCCCGACGATCAACAGAAAAGCCGGCTTCTTCAGCAGGTCCCACGGGTTAGCCGCGGGCGCCCCGTGCTGCGCCGGCTCAGAAGGCATCGTCTGGCGACGGCCCAGAACCAGCAGCACCAACGGTGCGAACAGCACGCTGATGGCACCCATCACCACGAAAGTCGTTCGCCAGCCCAGTGACTGGGCCAGCAAGCCACCGCCGACCAGGCTCGCCGCACTGGCCAGCGGGATGGCCAACGTGATGACGGCCAACGGGGCCGCGCGCCGTTCCGGCGCGAAATTGCGGGCCACGTAGGCATGTGCGGCCGGGGTGCTGCCCGCTTCCCCTATCGCGACGCCCACGCGGGTGAGCACCAGCTGGAACCCGGACTGCACCGCGCCGCCCAGCATCGTCATCGCGCCCCACAGGGTCAGACACACCGAGATCACCAGACCGAACGCGCCCCGGTCGGCGATCCGCGCGATCGCGATGCCGAGCACGGCATACACGACGAGAAAGCCGAAGCCGTTGATGACGCCGATCATCGTGTCCGACAACACCAGCTCTTGTTTGATCGGCTCGGCCAGCACGGCCGGCAAGAACCGGTCGGCGTAGTTCAGCGTGCCGACGATCGCGAGCAGCACCACCGCTGCCCACGCGCGTGGGGGCTCATGGCGTTGAAGCATCCAAGGAGGGTCGCACGATTGGCCGAACGCCACATGTGGTGTAAAAGGAAGCAATGGCCGAAGCAGGATTCTGGATCGCTTGGGGGATTCCCACGCCCGGGCGTGAGCCGCAGGCGCTCGCACTGCTGCAGGAGACGACCGGCTACCTCGACCGGTTGGCGCAGGAGGGCAAGTTCGAGCGTTTCGACGTCGCCATCCTCAAACCGCAGAGCACCGAACTGGGTGGCTTCATCCTCATCCAGGGCTCGGCAACACAGATCGACGCACTGCGCCGCGACGACGACTTCCAGGTCTGGTTGAACCGGGCGCAGCTGTTCGCCGACCGCGTCGGCATGGTGGACGCCTGGGTCAATGAGGGCCTCAGCGAGGCCACCGACCTCTACGAACAGGCGCTGCGCGAGGCCGGCATCACGCCCTAGTGGATGGCGGT
>JAAYXN010000256.1 GCA_012515885.1 Rhodococcus sp. (in: high G+C Gram-positive bacteria) | reverse complement strand
GCTCGACCGGTTCCTGCTCAAACTCACCCTGCCGCTCCCAACTCGCGAAAACGAGATCGAGGTGCTCCGTCGACACTCGACCGGGTTCGATCCCCGCAACCTTGCCGCCGCTGGACTCCGGCCGGTCGCTGGAGCCGACGAACTCGCCGCAGCCCGGGCCGCCGTCGCCCAAGTCGTCGTATCACCTGAAGTCACTGGCTACGTCGTCGACCTAGTCCGAGCTACCCGCACCGCACCTAGCTTGTCTCTCGGCGTCTCCCCCCGAGGCGCAACCGCGCTCCTGGCGACCGCGCGGGCCTGGGCTTGGCTTAGTGGCCGGTCGTTCATTACTCCTGACGACGTTAAGGCTCTCGCGTTACCGACCCTGCGGCACCGGGTCCAGTTGCGCGCCGAAGCGGAACTTGAAGGGGTCACCGCTGAGTCAGTGCTCACCTCCGTGCTGGCTGCGGTGCCGGTTCCCAGGTAGCAATGGCGATCACTGGTCGGGCCGTCATCCTCGCCGCGTTCGGCGTGGTCCTCGCCATGCTTGTCCCCCAGCCAGCGACGGTACTCATCTGGTCGGCTGTGGTGCTCCTGGTGTGTTTGGTTGACGTCGCGCTCGCCGCGTCCCCGCGTCGGGTTGCACTTGCCCGGACTACCCCCGGATCGGTTCGTCTGTCTGAAACTACGACGGCGACGTTGACCGTGCGCAATGACAACAGCAAGCGGCTTCGGGGCATCGTCCGGGACGCTTGGGTCCCGTCCGCGGGCGCGGTCAACGACCGGCACGTTGTGGACTTGCCAGCGGGTGAATCTCGGCGATTGACGACGACGCTCATTCCGACGAGGCGTGGAGATCGGGCCGCTGACCTGGTTACGGTTCGCTCGCTCGGGCCGCTCGGGCTGGCCGCTCGGCAGGCCTCACTCACCTGCCCCGCCCACCTGCGAGTTCTCCCGGAGTTCACTTCCCGGCGACACTTGCCGTCCCGGCTGGCTCGGCTGCGCGAAATGGATGGTCGAACGGCCGTTCAAGTTCGTGGTGTGGGGACCGAGTTCGATTCGTTGCGTGAGTACACAATTGGCGACGACGTTCGCTCCATTGACTGGCGAGCAACAGCCCGGCGCGCGGACGTCGTCGTGCGGACCTGGCGCCCCGAACGGGACCGTCGAGTGCTTGTCGTTATCGACACTTCACGTACCTCGGCAGCTCGAATCGGTGATCTGCCCCGGCTGGACGCAGCGATCGAAGCAGCGTTGCTGCTCACCGCCTTGACCACTAAGGCCGGGGACCGCGTTGACCTCGTGGCGATGGATCGAACCGCGCAGGCACAGGTCAGCGGTATTACCGGTCCTCAGTTACTCCCAACGGTCGCTGACGCACTCGCCGTCGTTGAACCAAAGCTTGTCGAAGCTGACTGGCCTCGCATCGTCTCCGAGGTCATGAGGCGGGTAACTCAGCGTTCCCTTGTGGTGCTGTTAACCGCGTTGGAGCCAGCGGCGGCTGAGTCTGGGCTTTTGGACGCGATCATCCCGCTCGCGACCAAACACACCGTCGTTGTCGCCTCAGTTAGAGATGAAGAACTCGGCGAACTGGCGAGTCGACGCGGCTCGGTTGCCGATGTCTTTGATGCAGCCGCTGCCGAACGCACAATGCTGGAGCGACTAGCAGTTATTGAGTTGGTCCGCCTGGCCGGGGCCGACGTTGTGGACGAGCTTCCCGAGTCGCTGGCGCCTGCTCTAGCTGACAGATACTTGGCGCTCAAAGCCGCTGGCAAGCTGTAATCCGCGCCCTCGACCACCGGATCTCGGCCCGCTACCCGGCCACCGGAACCTCGTCGGACCGCTAGACCGCTGGCCGGCTACTGGAACCTCGTCGGCCCGGTGTTCTTCGGCAACGTCGCCGGTCTCCCCGGCAGCAACCGCCCGCCGCCCAAGCACGATGACATACGCCAGGAACGCAGCCAACGCAGTCGCTCCGATCAGGACTTTCGCCGCTCCGGGAATCGCCATCCGCGGAACGAAACCCTCGATAATCCCGGAGACGAGCAGCACACCAACCAGACCGATGCCGACTCCGATCATCGCTCGGCCTTCTGCGGCCAGCGCCTCCCCTCTTGGCCGCGGGCCCGGATCAACCATCGTCCAGAAGAGCCGGAGCCCGGCAGCACCAGCGACAAAAATCGCAGTCAGCTCCAACAAACCGTGCGGCGCGATCAGGCCAAAGAACTCAGCCAAGTAACCGTGCGTACCCATCACCGCACCGGCCTGTCCCACGGCAACCGCGTTCTGAACAAGCACCATGACCGGCCAAATACCCGTGATTCCAAGACCAACACACTGCAGCGCAATCCAGGCGTTGTTCGTCCACACCTGCGCCGCGAATGCTGGCGCCGGGTAATTCGAGTAGTAGGCCTCGAAAGCCTCTTCGGCGTACTCCTTGAGTTCGTTCTGCGTGCCCAACGACGCCAGTACCTCCGGGTGGGTCGCCGCCCAAAGTCCGGTCGCAACCGCGACCAGCAAGAAACCCGCCGTCACCGCAACAACCCACCACCGCAGCCGGTAGAGCGCTGCGGGCACCGCGACAAGCACGAACCTCGCAGCATCTCGCCACGCCGGTTCATGCGCCCCCGCGATCGTCGACCGCGCTGCCGCCAACAACTGCGACAACCTGCTGGTCAGCACCGGGTCAGGGGCTGTGGACCGCACCTGGGACAGCTGGGCGGACACAAGCTGGTAAAGACGCACCAACTCATCTGCTTCGGCTCCACTTAGCCGACGACGCTGCGTCAGCTCCTCAAGCCGCTGCCAGCTTTGCGCGTGCACCGCACCGAACACATCGATGTCCACTGGCTCACCTTCCCATAGTGTTGGTCTGCGAGGGGTTCAAGACGGACCAAACGCGCCCTCGCTGGAACCACACCGGGCTCAGCACCCGGCTCAGCAGACACGCCGTCGGGCTCAGCAGGCACACCGTCGGGACCACAAGGGGCCCGCGCCGCGGAACGGAGGTGAGGACATGACGATGACCGACGAGATCCTCACCGGCGAAGGTGTCCTCCTTGACGTCCGGCCCGCGTCGTTCGCAAGCCGTATTCTCTCCGCTGCGCTGGATGCTTTCGTCATACTCACTCTGGCTTCCTTCTGGCTGTATCTGATTCTGATGAGCCTCCAGCTCGTTTCAGAAGCGATGATTGGCGCGTTCACGATCGCGTCGATCGCCACCGTCACCATCATCATTCCCGCCGTTGTCGAAACACTCACGCGCGGATATTCCCTCGGAAAACTGGCGGTCGGGTTACGTGTTGTTCGCGACGACGGAGGACCCGTCCGATTCCGACAAGCCTTCGTGCGCGCTCTGGTCGGGTTCGGTGAACTGTGGATGACCCTCGGCGGGATCGCGGTTTTGACGTCGATTTCTCACCCGAAAGGCAAACGAGTCGGCGACATTCTCGCTGGCACCTACGTGATCAGAACCCGGACCGCGAACATTGCGCCTGCACCGATCCAGATGCCGCCGTACCTTGCCACATGGGCTCGGACGGCTGACATTCGCCGGCTACCCGACGGCTTGGCCTTGACCGCTCGGCAGTTCCTGAATCGTGCCGCGACGATGAACCCGATCTCGCGAGCCGAACTAGGGCTCCAGCTCGCACAGCACCTGAACAGCTACGTCGCCCCGCCACCGCCCATCCCGATTCACCCAGAGGATTTCATCGCAGCCGTCCTAGTCGAACGACGCAGCCGCGAGTTCGCGCTCGCCCAGTCCCGCGCCGCCACCGCTGCAGCCCGGTCCGACCGAATGCGTCAACTACCCCACATGATCACGTCAGGATCCCCGGCCCTGGACTGAGCATCCGGATCGCGCTGGATCTGCCCCGCCTCGTTCCACCCCGAGCACCCCGCGTGTTCGCCCTTGGCAACCCTCCCGTGACATCCCTTACCGACGGCGAGACAATAAAAACAGGCCCCCGCAACTGAGCGGGTGAGGCGCGAAGGAGGCTGAAATGAACTCCGTCCACACCCAAACTCCAGCTGGAGCAGTCGTTGTTGGCTTCGACGGCTCCGAGAATGCACGGCCCGCGCTCGTCTTCGCTGCTGAAGAAGCAATCCGGCGCGAAGCTCCGTTGCACGTGATCTACGCGTTCCTCACGCCCCGCACTTGGGGTGCGCCGATGCCGCCGCTTAACATCGAACGAATCCGTGACGCAGTCCTGAACCGCGCCCGGGAAATCATCGCAACGGTGACATCCGACCTGACCATCACCACCGAGTTCCACCAAGACGACCCAGTTACTGTCCTGCTCAACGCATCTACGCAAGCAAGCGTCGTCGTAGTCGGCGCACGTGGGATCGGCGGAGTGCAACGGGCCCTGCTCGGCTCGGTCTCCCAGAAGGTCACGGCCCGCGCAGTGTCCCCGGTCATCGTCGTCCACGGGCCACCTGGTGATCCGGCCGGACCCGTCGTGGTCGGCATGGACCCGAATGAAGAGTCCGACCAAGTCATGGAGTACGCATTCGCCGAAGCCCGTCGCCGCAATACCGGTCTGCTCGTTGTGCAGGCTCGTCAGCACGAGCCCACGGATCCCCGAACCATCAGAGAAGCCGGAATTGGTGACTACCTGAATGCTGCGGCAGAAGCCGCCGAAGGGCGCGGCCGCGAGCTGATCGATGACTGGCAGACGAAGTACCCGGACGTGCCAGTCACGCTCCAACAGCTCAGAGGACAAGCGTCCGAAGCGATCATTGCCGCCGCCAAACAGGGCTGCGTCACCGTTGTTGGTGACCATGGCCGTTCCGGATTCGCCGCACGAGTTATCGGTTCGGTCACTCAAGCCGTGCTCTACCAAGTACCCGTCGTCGCGGTCGTGAAGATTACGTACGACGAGTAGGTCCGCGCCAGAGGTAGCCGCGCCTGCGCTGTTTGCCGGGCTTGGGTACCTAACCGCGCGTCAGCGTCCAAGCCCGCGCCAGCGCCGACCTCAGTACCGGTAGTGGTCGGGCTTGTAAGGTCCGGCCACTTCCACGCCCAGGTAGGCGGCCTGCTCCTTGGTTAGTTCAGTCAGTTGGACGCCGAGCGCGCCCAGGTGTAGTCGCG
>JAAYXN010000255.1 GCA_012515885.1 Rhodococcus sp. (in: high G+C Gram-positive bacteria) | reverse complement strand
GAGCGAGCGTTGGCCGGCGGCATCCCGCGCATCGTCACCGACTACGCCACCGCCGAACTCGTCAAGGTGTCTGCGAACGCGTTCCTCGCTACCAAGATCTCGTTCATCAACGCCATGGCCGAGATCGCCGAGGCGACCGGCGCCGACGTCACAGTGCTAGCCGACGCCATCGGACACGACGCCCGCATCGGACGCCGATTCCTCAACGCCGGCGTCGGCTTCGGAGGTGGTTGCCTCCCCAAAGACATCCGCGCCTTCATGGCACGCGCCGGTGAACTCGGCGCAGACCAAGCACTGACCTTCCTACGCGAAGTCGACAACATCAACATGCGTCGCCGCACACGCATGGTCGAACTAGCCCGCGACGCATGCGGAACACTGCTTGGTGCACGCGTCGCCGTCCTAGGCGCAGCCTTCAAACCCGACTCAGACGACGTGCGGGACTCCCCAGCACTCAACGTGGCCGGACAAATTCAGCTCCAAGGTGCAGCGGTCACCGTCTACGACCCCAAAGCAATGGACAACTCGCGCGCACTCTTCCCGACCCTCGGATACGCAGAGAACGCACTCGAAGCATGCGAAGGAGCAGACGTCACCCTTGTCCTCACCGAATGGCCAGAGTTCCGCAGCCTCAAACCCGCGACCCTCAACAAAGTGGTTCGGAAACAAACCATCATCGATGGACGCAACTGCCTCGAACCCAGCCAATGGCGTGACGCAGGATGGACCTACCGTGGCCTCGGCCGTCCATAACCGAAGCCGCCCTCGGCCATCAGCACGTAGGCACCTCGACCTTGACGGACGGGGTGTCTACGAGTGGTTGGACCGGAACGCGGGCCTCACCGGCAGCAGTCGGCTCTTCCATCACAAACTCGATGTCAGTCGAACCACCCTGCGGCACCGGAACAATGACATCAAACATCGGATGCCCCACCTCGCGGCCCGGCAGCGAAAGAGCCTGACGGCCATCAACAGTCACCGACTTGAGCGTCGCGCCCTTCGTTGCAACCAGCGACAACCACGACACATTCGTGCCCTTCGCAACACCCAACTGGTTCTGGGCCTGACCCGCAACATAGTCGGTGAGCTCAACAAACGGGGTGTCATTAGTCAGACGCACCCGCACACGGCTCTCCCGCACATCGCCGTCGCAACTACCCGCGGTGTACTCGATCTCCCGCGAAAGGTAGTAGTCCAGCTTGTTCCCCGAATGATTGTTGACCACCACCGCTGCGTACGGAGCATCGTCGTCAGGAATGGCGTGACCCAACGGAGTGCTGGCCAACACCGACTGCTCCTGATCGTTAGCGCTCCACACCGCCAAACGCCCCTCACCAGCAGCACGTCCCAACGCGTCCAACAACTTCTGCGGCGACGAAATGGAACCGGACATCTCAGCGACCACAGCACCCGCGATGGCCTGCAGGTAGTCCTTCCGGCCGCGGTTGTCGTCTGCGAATCGCGCATACAGCTCGGACTGCGTCAGCTCCACCACATTGTCCGCACTCACTCGCTGCCCATCCGGCATGACGATCGGGCCGGTTGCTTCAAGGATGTAGCTGAGAGCCACCGGGTCTGTGGCGATCGCTCCATCAACAACATGACCGGTCTCGTTCGCCCACATGCCGCGCCAAATCTGCGCGGCATAGGGGAAGTGCGAACTCAAATTGCTGTTACGGAAATCAAACAGTGCGCCGCTCCGACCCCACTGGGATGCAAACTCTGGACCGAGATCGGCAGCCGGCGCGAGAGCGGCTGCGTAATCTGCGCGGCCGTCAGCAGCAGGCAACTCGACGTTCGACCCCAAATCATCGACCTTCACGGTGCCGTCCTCAGCCCGAACAATGCCGAAACCGCCGACAAGACCGCCAGTTCCGCGGGCTTCAGCATTGGTTTGGAACGCCAGGAAATAGGTGCGCGGTCCATCCAACCCGAGCATGCCCGGTGCAATGTCAGCAGCAAGGGACGTCGTGTAGAGCAACGACGTCAACTCAGTGACCTGCTCCTGCAACTGAATTCGAGCATCAGCGATAGTGGCAAGGTAGGAGGGTTCGGGAATCGCTTGGGCTCGCTCGTCCCACCGCTGCGCAGCTTCCGACGTGCTTGCCAGCACCGGAGCGGCCTCGCGCAGCGGCGCCAGCTGAACAGTTCCGCCATCGGACAGCAGCGAATCCGGCGAGAGCGTCGAACCAGCTTCAGCTGCGGGAATCAGCACCTCGCCCGTCAAGCCATGCACAACGTCGGCGATCTGAGTAGTCGACTCGAACGGGCTACCCAGCCACGGCACCGCCGAGGCCACCGTCCACGGCACATTCGTCGTCAACCGAGCTGCCTTCTCGGCGTACCGGTCAGCGTCGCCCGCAGCCAACATCGCGGCGTCACCATCGCCGCGCAACAGCGCGTCCTTAGTGGTACCGGCGTACTCCTGAGCCGTTTCCAGAGCATCCTTTGCTGCCACAGCGGTGTAACCCAGCCAGCCCACAAAACCAATAGCTACGACTGCGCCAGCCGCACCCGCCCACAGGATCTGCTTGCGGCGACCAGCTGTGGTTCGGGACCCGGAAGCTTTGGGTTCTGTCACGGTGAACAGCTCCTTTGTGTTGGTAGTTGCGTCATGTGCGGAAGCCTCCACGAATCTCGTGTGGCCGGTACGCAAGTAACTGACTACTGTCTGTGGACGCTTAGCGATCCGAATGATCGAGACGGTCAGGCTCCGGCGACTATACGACGATCACATCCACGCCAACTACTTGAACCATCAGCTACGCCGCCCCACGATCACATCGGACGAGAGGAACGCCCATGAACGCGACGCATCCTCTCACTGCCGCACAACTCGGTATTTGGCAGGGCCAGCAGGCCAGTCCAGACGTGCCCTACATCGCCGCCCAGTACATCGAAGTACATGGTGACCTTGATGTGGAGTTGCTACAGGCAGCTACGGATCAAGGTAGCCGCGAACTGGAATCGGCAACGGTTGTCCTTGAAGGCACCCCCACGCAGCCGCAATGGCGTGTCGTTCCCGATATTGACGACGCATTGGTCCATATCGATCTGCGCGATGAAACCGATCCGGTAGCCGCGGCGCAGAAATGGATGGCCAACGACTTCTCGCAGCCACGGGATCTCTTCGCGGACCGGCTTATCGCCGCCGTGGTCCTCACCGTCGGCGACGACCACCACTACTGGTACTCGCGTGTCCATCACGTTGTCATGGATGGGGCAGGAGCAGCAGCACTGATCCGCCGAATCGTGCAGATATACAACCATCTGCGTGCAGGGAACACCCCGCCGCCCTCGGGTGCTCTGCCTTTGACTGAGCTGTACGCCGCGCAGGATCGCTACCGCAGCTCCACGCGCTTCGAGGCAGACGCCGCGTATTGGCGCGCCCGCGCTCACGAGCTCCCCGAGCCAGCGCGGCTCACCACCCGAACTGCGCCGCCCTCAGCGGTCCCTGTCATTGCCCGCGCATATGCGACGGCCGAGGTCACCAGCTCCGTCGAGGCACTCGCCGCTAGCAGCGGCGGCACAGTTGCCTCCGTGCTGATCGCCGCATTTGGTCTCTACCTCAGCCGCTGCACCAGCTTTGATGACGTGGTTCTGTCGGTCCCGGTTTCCGGCCGCACTACCGCCCGAGACCGCGCTTCCGGTGGCATGGTCTCGAATGTGCTGCCGTTGCACATCCGCATCAGCGACGGCGAAAACGCAGTGGAGTACTCGCAGCGAGTTCGCGCTGAGCTTTCCGGAGTTCTTCGGCACCAGAAGTATCCGTTCCACGAAATCACGTCGACACGAAGCGGTTTCGGCCCAGTCGTCAACGTGATGACCTTCGAGACGGCGTTAGAACTGGGCCAGACAACCACAGATTTTCATGTGCTCTCATCGGGAATGGTCGATGACATCGTTCTCAACCTGTACCCGCCGCTACCTGGCGGCGGCATTCGCATCGACCTCGAAGCGAACCCTGCGCTCTACACCGAATATCAGGTGCGTGGGCATCTCGACCGCTTCCTGCATGTCCTCGCGGAGTTCGCTGAGCTTAATGATGGCGCGCTCAGGGAACTGTCTGTCCTCACCGCTGCGGAACGGTCCGCGCTCGTCCCGCGCAGCGCCGAGCAGGTTTCTCAGACAGCCACGCTGCCGGAACTATTGCGCGGAGTACCCGACGACACTGCCGTAATCTGCGGCGATATCCACCTGACATACCGCCAGCTACGCGAGCGCATCGATCT
>JAAYXN010000254.1 GCA_012515885.1 Rhodococcus sp. (in: high G+C Gram-positive bacteria) | reverse complement strand
TTGCTCGGCCCTGACTGCTCGGTATCGGACATTCCCCCAGTATCCGGGTTTGTCCGCTAGTGCGCCCGCTGAAACGGGTGCGACAGGAAAACTGTGACCGGCAGATCAGCCGAACTTGACCTGAAGACCCATACCGATGATCGCGATCACCCAGATGATCGCGGTAAACACCGTAAGCCGGGTGAGGTTCTTCTCCGCGACCGTCGAACCCGAGAGATTGGACTGCACGCCACCTCCGAACAGGCTGGACAAGCCGCCGCCCTTACCCCGATGCAGCAGCACCAGCAGGATCAGCAGCAAGCTGGTGACGATCAGCAGGATATCCAGGAACAGTGACATGTTTTCTCTTTCGTGCCCTTCGCGCGGTGGAACGATCGTGAGCGGAACCAGCCTACCGGTCTTTGACGGCTCGGTAGGCATCGGACCGGACTAAAGCAGCAATTACCCGTGAAACAGGTCGGGGCGCCCACCGGCTCACTTACTGCCAGCGGGCACGCCCGACGTGTCTATGCGGATCAGGGCAGCGGACCGCCCGCAGCGATCGCTGAGAGCGTCGCGAACTCGTCGGCTTTGAGTGACGCGCCGCCAACGAGAGCGCCATCGACGTCCTGCTGGCCGACGATCTCACCGACGTTCTTAGCGTTGACGCTGCCGCCGTACAGAACCCGCACGCTGTCAGCGACAGCCTGCGATGCCAGCTCCGCTACGGCGCCGCGGACAGCTGCACAGACTTCCTGTGCGTCAGCTGCGCTGGCCACCTTGCCGGTGCCGATTGCCCAGACAGGCTCGTACGCGATGACAAGCTGGCTGATGTGCTCGGCGCTCAGTCCAGCGAGGGATGCCTTAAGCTGCGTGACGCAGAATTCGACGTGGTTGCCTGCTTCACGCACGTCGAGTCCCTCGCCGATGCACACGATGGGGGTCAGTTCGTGCCCCAGCGCAGCCTTTGTTTTTGCCAGCACGGTCTCGTCGGTCTCACCGTGCAGCGTGCGCCGCTCGGAGTGACCGATGACGACGAAGGTGCAGCCCAGCTTGGCCAGCATCGACGCCGAAATTTCACCGGTGTAGGCACCGGATTCGTGTGCCGATACGTCCTGTGCACCGTAGGTGAGGAGGAGCTTGTCGCCCTCGACCAGGGTTTGCACGCTGCGAATGTCGGTGAACGGCGGAATCACCGTCACGTCGACCTTCTCGAAGTATTTCGCTGGCAGGGAGAAGGCGATCTTCTGAACCAGGGCGATGGCCTCAAGATGGTTGAGGTTCATCTTCCAGTTGCCAGCGATCAGCGGGGTGCGAGCCATCAGGCGTCACCACCGTTTTCGAGTACCGAAATACCAGGCAGCTCTTTGCCTTCGAGGTATTCCAGTGATGCGCCGCCACCGGTGGAGATGTGGGAGAAGCCGTCGTCTGGAAGGCCAAGCTGGCGCACTGCTGCGGCTGAGTCGCCGCCGCCTACCACCGAGAACGCACCCTTCGAGGTGGCTTCAACGATGGCTTCCGCAACGCCCTTCGTGCCGCCAGCGAACTGCTCGAACTCGAACACACCCATGGGGCCGTTCCAGAAGATCGTGCGTGCGCCAGTGAGGATCGCAGCGAACCGCTTCACCGACTCAGGTCCAATGTCCAGGCCCATCCAGCCGTCCGGGATTTCCAGGACGGAGACAGTCTGAGCGTTGGCGTCCGCAGCGAATGCGTCAGCGATCACGACATCGCGCGGGATGTGGATGACGTCTGCGAAACGATCCAGGAGGTCCTTGCAGGTCTCGATCATCGACTCTTCGCACAGCGAGTTGCCGACGGAAACGCCCTGAGCAGCGAGGAACGTGTAGAACATTCCGCCGCCGATAACCAGGGTGTCGACCTTGGGCGCGAGGGCCTCGATAACAGCGAGCTTGTCGGAGACCTTCGATCCACCAAGCACGACCGCGTAGGGACGCTCGGGGTCTTCGGTGAGCTTCTCCAGAACCTCAACCTCAGTGGCAACAAGTCCACCGGCGTAATGCGGCAGCAGCTTCGCGACGTCGTACACCGAAGCCTGCTTGCGGTGGACGACACCGAAGCCGTCAGAGACGAATGCGCCGTCATCACCGACAAGCTCAACGAGAGCCTTCGCCAACTTGGTGCGCTCTGCCTCGTCCTTGCTGGTTTCGCGGGGATCGAAACGTACGTTCTCAAGCAGAAGCACGTCACCGTCGGTCAGACCCTCGGACCGCGCGAGCGCGTCCTGACCAACGACGTCGCCAGCGAGCTGAACGTTGCGTCCCAGTTCCTCAGCCAACGCTGCGGCAACAGGTGCGAGCGAAAACTTCGGATCGGCCTCGCCCTGCGGGCGCCCCAGATGGGCGGTGACAACTACCTTTGCTCCCGCTTCCGCGAGCGCCTTGATGGTCGGCACTGAAGCAATGATCCGGCCCCGGTCGGTGATCGTGTCACCGTCGAGGGGCACATTGAGGTCTGAGCGCACAAGCACGCCCCGGCCTTCCACACCTGCGTCAAGCAGGTCCTGCAATGTCGGAACAGCCACTGTTAATTCTTTCCGCTTGAGAGATTTACGAGTCCCAGCCTACAAATCTTCCCTAGCAGCGTGGCTGCTAGGGAAGATTCTGTGGCTACTTAGAGAGACTTGCCAACGAGGCCGATGAGGTCGACGAGGCGGTTGGAGTAACCCCACTCGTTGTCGTACCAGGAAACGATCTTGACCTGGTCGTCGATGACCTTTGTCAGACCCGAGTCGAAGATCGACGAGTGCGGGTCAGTGACGATGTCGCTGGAGACGATCGGCGCATCGGTGTACTTCAGAATGCCCTTGAGCGGACCCTCTGCAGCAGCCTTCATAGCGGCGTTGATCTCGTCAGCAGACGCCGACTTACGCAGGTTGGCGGTGAGGTCGGTGACCGAACCGGTGGGGATCGGCACGCGCAGGGCGTAGCCGTCGAGCTTGCCGAGCAGCTGCGGGAGCACGAGGCCGATGGCCTTGGCCGCACCCGTGCCGGTGGGCACGATGTTCAGGGCTGCAGCGCGAGCGCGACGCAGGTCGCTGTGCGGGCCGTCCTGGAGGTTCTGATCCTGGGTGTAGGCGTGGATCGTGGTCATCAGCCCACGCTCGATGCCGAATTCGTCGTCAAGGACCTTGGCGATCGGGCCGAGGCAGTTCGTGGTGCACGACGCGTTGGAGATGATGTTCTGGCTGCCGTCGTACTTGTCGTCGTTGACGCCCATCACGATGGTGATGTCTTCGCCCTTCGCGGGAGCGGAGATGATGACCTTCTTGGCGCCTGCGTCGAGGTGGCCCTTGGCCTTGGCAGCGTCGGTGAAGATGCCGGTGGACTCGACAACGACGTCTACGCCCAGGTCACCCCACGGAAGAGCTGCGGGGCCTTCCTTGATCGACAGGGACTTGATCTTGGTGTCGCCGACGACGATGGTGTCTTCACCTTCGAGGGTGATGTCGTACGGCAGACGACCGAGGATCGAGTCGTACTTGAGCAGGTGCGCGAGGCTCTTGTTGTCGGTGAGGTCGTTGACCGCGACGATCTCGATATCAGTCGTACCGAATGCCCGCTGCGCATCCACCGCCCTGAAGAAGTTGCGTCCGATACGGCCGAAACCGTTTACGCCTACGCGGACAGTCACAATTGGCTCCTTACCCATGTTTGACATGCTGGTTTCGCACCCAGCGTTGACATAGCACTTCGCCCCAGATCCGGGTGCCTTCTCTGATGAGGGCAACACCGTAATGCGAGGTTCATCTGTCGATGTGACCTCAACCCTAGTGCGCGAGCCCGGGCAAGTGCGTACCCACCCGGGACTATCTGTGTGTATCCAGTCTCATACACGTGTTTTTGCGGCCGAAATTTGGCTGCTGAACCTATGCATCGTCAAGAAGATCGGCGGTGACCGCGGACTCGGTGTCCGGAATGCCGCGTTCTTTCGCTTTGCGATCAGCCATCGACAGCAACCTGCGGATACGACCCGCAACCGCATCCTTGGTCATCGGCGGGTCAGCCAGTTGTCCGAGTTCTTCGAGGGACGCCTGCCGGTGCTCGACCCGCAGGTGTCCTGCCGCTGCCAAGTGATCAGGCACCTCTTCGCCGAGGATCTCGAGCGCCCGTTCCACACGCGCTGCTGCCGCGACAGCTGCCCGCGCCGAGCGACGCAGGTTGGCGTCGTCAAAGTTAGCGAGACGGTTAGCGGTTGCCCGCACTTCGCGGCGCATGCGGCGTTCTTCCCACACTAGGCGGGTGTCCTGTGCGCCCATCCTGGTCAGTAGCGCGCCGATGGCCTCACCGTCGCGGATCACGACGCGGTCGGTGCCTCGCACCTCCCGGGCCTTCGCGGAAATACCGAGACGGCGCGCGGCACCCACCAGCGCCAGAGCCGCTTCCGGTCCGGGGCAGCTGACTTCGAGTGCGGACGAGCGGCCCGGCTCGGTCAGCGAGCCGTGCGCCAAGAACGCACCGCGCCACGCTGCCTCGGAGTCACCGACGCTGCCGCCAACGACCTGTGCGGGAAGACCACGTACTGGGCGTCCGCGCATATCCAGCAGACCCGTTTGCCGCGCCAGCCCTTCGCCGTCCTTGGCGACCCGCACGATGTACCGGGCGCTCTTACGCAGACCGCCAGCACTGAGCACATGAACATCAGCGCCATAGCCGTAGAGGTCGAAAATTTCGCGGCGCAATCTGCGGGCGGTCGATCCGAGATCGACCTCGGCTTCAACAACCACCCGAGATGCCACGATATGTAGGCCACCTGCGAACCGCAGGAGTGACGAGACCTCCGCCTTGCGGCAACTGACCTGAGTCACCGAGAGGCGGCTTAACTCGTCTTTGACCTCCGCTGTCATCGCCACGAGGCGTTCTCCCTTTCCTGCGCATGCGTATGCACGTGGTCGTTGATTCGCGCCGCGCCCGGCGAAGCCGCATCTGACTCAGGCGTAGCCGCATTTATATCGGGTGTGGGCTGTTGAGGCTGCGCCGTCCACAATGCGTGTAGCGCGACCGCGAGTTTGCTGGCGTCATGGGTATGCACCCGATGCTCGCAAGCCCCGTCGTCGCTGGCTGCGTTCTTACGTTGAGCAACGTCCGCGTAAATGACTTGGGCACCCAGACTTGCTGCGGCACGCGCGAGGTGTTCACGTTCGCGCCCCTGCGGGACAGTGGTGGAATCGACAAGCACATAGTCGACGCCCAACTGTGGCGCGTGTTGCGACAGTACATGCAGATGTCGCTCGGCCGAGAAGCCTGCTGTTTCGCCCGGTTCCGGTGCGAGATTGAGCACCAACACTTTTCGCGCTGTTGTTGCCGTCAACGTGGCAAGGAGCTCGGGGACAAGAACGTGGGGAATGACGCTGGAAAACCACGATCCGGGACCGAGGACCACCATGTCAGCGTTGTCGATCGCCGCCAGTGCATCCGGGCACGCTGGAGGGTTCGCGGGAAGTAGCCGCACGCGGCGGACCTTGCCGGGCGTGGTGGCTACGGCAACCTGTCCACGAATACAGCGACTGACCCGGGGATCGGCTTCAAGCCCCTGAACGTCCGCCTCGATATCGAGCGCGATCGGCGACATCGGCACCACCCGACCGTTGATACGCAGCAGCGCGGCCACCTCGTCTAGAGCCGCCACGGGATCACCAAGAACTTCGGTGAGGCCGGCAAGGATGAGGTTTCCCACCGAATGCCCAGCGAGCGCTCCGACACCACCGAACCGGTGCTGCACCGTCTGCGTCCAACTGGTCAATGCGGGATCGTCCGCAGCCAATGCTGCGAGCGCCATACGCAAATCTCCCGGCGGTATGACACCGAGTTCAGCGCGCAAACGCCCCGACGATCCACCGTCGTCGGCGACGGTGACTACCGCCGTCACATACCGGGAGAACTGTCGGACCGCGCTGAGCGTCGCGTACAGACCGTGCCCGCCACCCAGTGCCACTACAGAGGGTGCGGCCACAGCCGGTGCGACCCCAGAAGACGCGGCCGCGCTGGAGGCTTCCGATTCCGCTGTCATTCGCGACCCAAATCGCGGTGGACAACCCGCACCGACAGTCCCGGATCACCGCTGAGCTGGTCCGCAAGTGCTTCCGACATCGCAACACTGCGGTGTTTTCCGCCAGTGCAACCGACCGCGATCGTCATGTACCGTTTTCCCTCCCGACGATATCCGGTAACCGTCAAGTCCAGCACGTGATGATAGGTGTTCAAATAGTCCAGCGCGCCATCCTGCGACAAAACGTAGTCGCGGACCGGCTCCGACTGGCCCGTCTTCGGACGCAGTTCCGCGATCCAATGCGGATTCGGCAGGAACCGCACATCGCACACGAGGTCTGCGTCTGTCGGAAGACCGTACTTGAACCCGAAAGATTGCACGGTGACCTGGATGGTCATGTTGTCGGCAGTACCGAAGGCGTCCTCGATCCGATGCCGAAGCTGGTGCGCCTCCAACGCTGATGTATCAACGACCAGGTCAGCGGCCGCTTTGACCGGCGCCAGCTGATCCCGCTCCGCCGCAATACCCTCGGACAGGGTGCCGTCAATGCCGTCGTACTGCAACGGATGGGACCGTCGTACCTGCTCAAAACGGCGGATGAGGACGTCGTTGGAGGCGTCGAGGTACAGCACCCGTGTGCGGATGGGCTTTTCTTCAAGTTCTTTGAGCACCCAACCCAAATCCCCTGAGAACAGCCTGCTGCGCACGTCAATAACCACGGCCAGTCGATCGACCGGCGAATCGGATTCGAGCGTCAAATCCACCATGCGAGAAATCAGCTTGGGCGGCAGGTTATCGGCGACGTACCAACCCAGGTCCTCCAGTGAGCGCGCTGCGGTGCGCAGACCCGCACCGGACAGTCCTGTGACCAGAAGAAACTCCATGGGACGACCCTCTCGCTCCCCTACCCGATCGCTACCCACCTGGTCATTGCCCACCGAATCATTCACTGAACGCACTGACCTACCTTCCTGGTCCCGTCTATCGAGTTTGCTGCTGCACTAATACGGTGCTGTCAAGACGCAGTCTGCATCTGATGCTGTCAAGACCTAGTCTGCAACAAATTCCGCCCCATCATCCCCCACGGCGGCCCCTGGTGCAGCCGAATCGCTGCCTCGTAGTACCTCTAATACTGCCGTGGCGGTAGCGACGCCGATCCCCGGGACCTCGGTGATCTCCTCGATCGAAGCGTCCTTGAGTTTGGCTACCGAACCGAAGTGTTTGACCAGCGCGGTGCGACGAGATTCACCCAACCCGCGCACCCCGTCGAGCGCCGAGGCTGTCATTCGGCGGGAGCGCTTACTGCGGTGAAAGGTGATTGCGAAACGGTGTGCTTCGTCGCGGATTCGCTGCAGAAGGTAGAGAGATTCGCTGGTGCGGGGAAGAATCACCGGGTCTTCTTCGCCCGGAACCCACACCTCTTCGAGCCGTTTGGCCAGGCCAATCACGGCAACATCAGTGACCTCCAGCTCGTCGAGCACCGCCGCGGCTGCCGCTACCTGCGGCGCGCCGCCATCGACCACGTACAGGTTCGGCGGGTACGCGAACCGTCGTGGACGGCCGGTCTTCGGATCGATCGCCGCTGCCGGTCCCCCAGCTTCTGCCGCCTCGCCTGCCCCGTTGGCTGAGTATTCCTGGTATTCCTGCACGGGTTCCGCGCCTGGCGCCTCTTCGCCATGACTAGCCCGCATCGCAGCGAGGTCGCGGTTGTGGCGGAGGAACCGTCGCCTTGTGACTTCCGCGATGCTCGCCACGTCGTCGGAGCGGCCATCGCCTGCCGCCTCTCGGATCGAGTAGTGGCGGTAGTCGGATTTGCGGGGCAACCCGTCTTCGAACACCACCAGCGACGCGACAACATCAGTGCCCTGGACGTGGCTAATGTCGACGCATTCAATCCGTAGCGGCGCCATGTCCAGATCAAGAGCCTCTTGAATACCTTGTAGCGCAGCAGATCTGGATGTGAAGTCGCCAGCTCGGCGCAGCTTGTGCTGAGTGAGCGCCTCGGCGGCATTGCGCTGCACCGTCTCTGCGAGAGCCTTCTTGTCGCCACGCTGAGGCACCCGAACACTCACCGAGGAGCCGCGCAGCTCGCTAAGAAATTCCGTGACCTTCTCCGGGTCTGGGGGTAGCGCCGGCACCAACACTTCGCGCGGAACCACGATCTCGCCCGAACCGCGTTCGCCGCCCGCGCCATTCTCCGATGCCCCAGCCAGTGTTGCCTGCTCCCCGTAAAACTGGGTTAAAAACTGCTCTACCAGCAGGGACAGTTCCGATGGACCAGCATCATCGGTGTCGACACTTTCAGTATCAAAGGTCTCAGTGTCGCCCGCGCCCTCAGCGCGCTCAATCACCTCGCCTGCCTTTTCCACCACCCAGCCTCGTTGGCCGCGGACACGTCCACCTCGCACATGAAATACCTGTACCGCAGCTTCCAGTTCGTCGGTCGCGAATGCGACGATGTCGGCATCTGTACCGTCACCGAGCACAACTGCCTGCTTTTCCAGTGCGCGGCGCAGCGCTTGAATGTCATCGCGCAGCCGCGCGGCCGTCTCAAAATCGAGATCCTCTGACGCGGCCTGCATGCGCTGTTCCAGTTCGCGCACCAAACGATCTGTCTTGCCGGACAAGAAGTCGCAGAAGTCGTCAACGATCTGACGGTGTTCGCTGGCACTGACGCGTCCCACGCACGGCGCTGAACACTTGTCGATGTATCCGAGTAGGCACGGACGCCCAATCTGGGAGTGCCGCTTGAATACTCCCGCCGAACAGGTACGTGCGGGAAACACCCGTAGCAGCAGATCGAGGGTTTCTCGTATGGCCCATGCATGCGAGTACGGGCCGAAGTAGCGCACCCCTTTACGCCGGGGACCGCGGTACACGAAAAGTCGCGGAAACTCCTCCGCCAGAGTGACGGCAATAACCGGGTACGACTTATCGTCGCGATAGCGGACGTTAAATCGTGGATCGAACTCTTTGATCCAGTTGTATTCGAGTTGGAGTGCTTCTACCTCAGTACCAACAACCGTCCACTCGACACTGGCGGCCGTTGTGACCATTTGGCGTGTGCGCGGGTGCAGTCCGCCGATGTCAGCGAAATATGAGGTGAGTCGCGACCGCAAGTTTTTAGCTTTGCCGACATAGATAACGCGCCCGTGGGGGTCGCGAAACTTGTACACCCCGGGGCCGGTCGGGATGGTTCCGACCGGCGGCCGGTACGTCGAGGGATCAGGCACCCCTCCACGTTAGCCGCATGCCCCGACAGTCATCGGGGCGACAAGCTACGAACAGGTCGGCCTGCCCCGCTGTGCCTGCCCCCGCGGCCTAGTCCCCCGTGTCTATTCGCCCCAGCGGGCCTGTGCATCCCGGAATCGACGGACCGCTTCTACCGCATGTTCACGGTCATTGGCTTGGATCGCCATAATGGGGATGAACTCGTCGTCGGGCAGTTCGATACGCGCCCAAGCGGCACCATCAGGGAACGACAGCCCTAGCGCCAGGTCCCAGTCGACGATGCGTTCAGTCAGCACGTTGCGTACGCCGATACCGCGGGCAGAGACCCGCAGCCGGGGACGGGTCAGTAGCAGCACGAGTCCGGCGAGGAAGAGCCCAATACCGGCCATCGCGATCTGGTCAGACGCCCGGAAATACACCCCGGTCGATTCCCTTGCCAGGGTGATTGCCAGACCGAAGTGGATGACTACCAACACCACAGCCGTAGCGATCGCGTACCGCGCGGTCTTCTTCGGACGCGCGATCAGCTCCCACGTCTCGCCAGAAGGTTGAGCCTCATCCGAAGACTGACCGGCAGGAAGATCAGTGCCCATCCCAGTTTCCCGGGTCACTGTCCGGTACCGAACTTCACGCGCAGCGCCCGCAGGGTGACGGCGGTGTCGAGCGCGGCAGCGCAGGCTTCTGCACCCTTGTCTTCAGTGGATCCGGGCAGGCCAGCACGGTCACGAGCTTGCTGCTCGGTATCGGTGGTGAGCACACCGTTTCCTACCGGGGTGCTCTGATCCAGTGCGATGCGGGTCAGACCGGCTGTCACCGAATCACAGACATACTCGAAATGCGGTGTGCCGCCGCGGATGACGACGCCCAGTGCAACGACAGCGTCGTGGGTGCGTGCGAGTTCCTGGACAACGACGGGCAGTTCGATTGCCCCGGCAACGCGGACCTCAGTGGCATCGGTGATTCCCGCTTCCGCTGCCGTGCGGCGTGCACCCTCGATGAGTGCCTGCGAAATCTCTGCGTGCCAACTGCCCGCGACGATCGCGAGCTTCAGTCCCTGTGCGTCCGCGATCTGTAGTTGCGGTAGTCCTTCGCCACTCACTGTGACCCTCCGGCTTCGTAGTCGTCGAGACCGATGAGGTCGTGGCCCATCCGGTCGCGTTTGGTGCGCAGATACGTCAGGTTCTCTGCGTTGGCTCGCAGCGGCATCGGCACACGGTCCGTGATGTGAAGTCCGTAGCCGTCCAGTCCCACACGCTTGGCTGGGTTGTTGGTGAGCAGCCGCATCGACTTGACACCCAGGTCGACCAGGATCTGCGCGCCGGTGCCGTAGTCACGTGAGTCTGCGGGCAGACCCAGTTCGAGATTGGCGTCGACGGTGTCAGAACCCGCGTCTTGAAGCTGGTAGGCCTGGAGCTTGTGCATGAGGCCGATTCCCCGACCTTCGTGTCCACGCATGTAGAGGACGACACCGCGACCTTCCTGCGCGACCATGTCCAGTGCCGCATCCAGCTGGGGGCCGCAGTCGCAGCGCAGTGAGCCGAATACGTCACCGGTGAGGCACTCCGAGTGCACCCGCACCAGTACGTCTTCGCCATCGCCCGAGATATCGCCGCGCACCAGTGCCACGTGTTCGACACCGTCATAAATGCTGCGGTAGCCGACGGCCGTGAACTCGCCGTGGCGGGTAGGGATGCGAGCTTGCGCGACCCGCTCTACCTGCTTTTCGTGCTTGCGGCGCCACGCGATGAGGTCGGCGATCGAAATGAGCGCCAGGTCGTGATCGTCAGCGAAGACGCGCAGCTCGTCGGTCTGCGCCATTTCACCTTCGTCTTTTTGGCTGACGATCTCGCAGATCACGCCGGCTGGACGCAGGTCCGCCATACGCGCGAGATCAACTGCTGCCTCGGTGTGGCCGGGGCGACGCAATACACCGCCCTCTTTGGCTCGCAGCGGAACGACGTGGCCGGGCCGGGTGAAATCTTGCGCACCCACCGTCGGATCGGCAAGCAGCCGCATTGTGGTGGCGCGATCGGACGCGGAAATACCCGTACCGATCCCCTCCCGAGCATCCACGGTCACCGTGTAGGCGGTGCCGTGTTTGTCCTGGTTGGTGGCATACATCGGAGGCAGACCGAGGCGGTCACAATCAGCTCCGTCGAGGGGAACACACAGGTAGCCAGAGGTGTAGCGCACCATGAACGCTACGAGCTCCGGGGTGGCCTTCTCCGCAGCGAAGATCAGATCACCTTCGTTCTCACGATCCTCGTCGTCGACGACGACGACGGCCTTACCCGCAGCGATATCGGCGATGGCGCGCTCGATGCTGTCGAACCTGGTCACCTATTCAACTCCAACGTTTCACTTGAGCGGTTCACCGTTCCTTGCCGGTAGTTAGCCCAACCCGAACTGGACTACCGAAGTGGCGCCGCCCAGCGGCACCACAGGAAGGTATGCCTTATAACAGTACGACCTGGCCGTGAGGCAGGTCTGGACAGGGTTAATGCCTCGCGGTATGTAGCCGTTCGACGTACTTGGCGATCACGTCCACTTCAAGGTTGACAGGCGTACCCACAGACGCCTTGCCGAGTGTGGTTAGTTCCAGCGTGGTGGGGATCAGCGAGATCTCGAAGTACTCGTGTCCGGGCTCGCCGCCGAGCGCGGAGACCGTCAGCGAGACGCCGTCGACCGTGACCGAACCCTTTTCAACCACGTAGCGCGAAATTGTCGGTGGCAGGGAAATGCGGACAACTTCCCAGTTCTCTGACGGCGTGCGGGCAAGGATCTCGCCGGTACCATCGACGTGCCCCTGCACGATGTGCCCACCCAGACGGCTGTTGACTGCTGCGGCACGCTCCAAGTTGACTCTGCTTCCGACGCCGAGAACCTGCAGGCTGGAACGGTCGAGCGTTTCCTGCATGACGTCAGCGGTGAAAGCTCCGTCTGCGAGGACATCCACGACGGTCAGGCACACGCCGTTGACGGCGATCGAATCGCCATGACGTGCGTCCGAGGTGACGAGCGGGCCACGCACGGTAAACCGGCACGAATCAGCCAGGTCATCTTTCGCGACGATCTCGCCGAGTTCTTCGACTATTCCGGTGAACACTTCATCCGCTCCTACGTAAATTTTCTTGTCTTCACTCAAGGCTGGGGTGTCTTGAGCAGCGCGCCGAGCTACTGGCCGGGCGAGATACCGGCGCCGGTATCTAAATGGTGCCCGTACTGCCCAAAGTCAACAACATGTCCGTTCCGATTGTTTCCACGCTCTCCATCTCGAAGCGGTGTGCGTCGGCCATCGTGCCGACACCCGCATCGACGACGGCAGCGGTACCGGCGCCGAGCAGTAACGGCGCGAGATACGCCTGGATTCGGTCGATACGCCGGGACGCGAGGAACGCGCCCGCAAGTGTGGGGCCGCCTTCGAGTTGCACATCGGTGTAGTCCGCGATTGCTGCGGCCACCTCATCCAAATCCTGAGTGCGTAGCACCACGGTGGGAGCGGAGTCATCCAATACTTTTGCCGCCGTGGGTATTTCACGGGTACCTACCACGATGCGTACCGGCTGATGTGCGGCGAGTGACCCGTCGGGTAGCCGCGCGGTCAACCAGGGATCGTCCGATAGGACCGTTCCCGTTCCCACGATGATGGCGTCGAGTTTCGCGCGTTCAGCGTGTACGCGGGCGCGGGCGGCTGGACCGGTAATCCACTGGCTTGTGCCGTCGGCAGCGGCGCTCTTGCCATCGAGGGTAGCTGCGTACTTCCAGGTGATCAGGGGTTGCCCGGTGCGCTGGCGATGCAACCAGGCGCGCAGCGAGCCTCGCTCGACGTCATCGGCGCGTACACCACCGAGAACACGGATGCCGGCGGTTTCGAGGGTGCGGGCACCGCCTGCCGCTTCCGGGTTTGGATCCCCCACGGCATAGAAGACGCGGCGGATTCCCGCATCGATCAGTGCCTGGCTGCATGGCGGGGTGCGTCCGTAGTGGTTGCACGGTTCGAGAGTGACCACTGCCGTGCCATTTTTCGCCGCGGCCCCGGCTTCGCGCAGTGCCACGACTTCGGCGTGCGGACCGCCGGGTGGTTGGGTCATGCCGACCCCGGCGATGGCGCCTGCCTTATCGAGGATGACGGCGCCTACGGGCGGGTTGGGGCTGGTAAAACCCCGCGCTGACTCGGCGGCCGCGATCGCGATCTGCATGGCCGCGTCAATTTCGGCGGCGGCATCTGCGGCGTCGTGAGGACCTGTAGCCATCGGAAGCGTCTCGCCGGGCTCAGTGTGCGAGCGTCAAGTGTGGTGATGCTTTGCCAGCTTGTGCGCGCAATGCCCGCACGGCCTCACCGGGGTCCGCAGCGCCATACACCGCTGATCCGGCAACGAAGCAGTCGATTCCTGCTTCTGCTGCGGCTTCGATGGTGTCGGTGTTGATGCCGCCGTCGATTTCGACGAGGAGTCGCAGTTCTCCCGAATCGACGAGGTTGCGGATCTTCTTCGCCTTATCGAGTACTTCGGGGATGAAGGACTGGCCACCGAATCCGGGTTCGACGCTCATGATGAGCAGGGTGTCGAAATCACGCAGGATTTCCAGGTATGGCTCAATGGGGGTGCCTGGTTTGACGCTCAACCCGGCTTTGCCGCCTGCGGCGCGGATATCGCGGGCGACGGCGCGGGGGTCGTCGGTCGCTTCGGCGTGAAAGGTGACGTTGTGTGCGCCGGCTTCAGCGTAGGGCGGTGCCCAGCGGCCCGGATCCTCGATCATGAGGTGGCAATCGAGGGGAATGTCGGTTGCTTTGAGCAAGCTCTGCACGACCGGCAACCCGAGGGTCAAGTTGGGCACGAAATGCGCGTCCATCACGTCAACATGGAGCCAATCAGCTCCCGTGACAGCACGGGCCTCGTCGGCGAGATGCGCGAAGTCGGCGGACAAAATGGACGGAGCGATCATCGGATGAGCCACGGTGCATGAGTCTAGTCGTCACTCTTGTGGCAGCCGCGTATCCCCTAACCCCCACGTCGCATAGATTCTTGTGTCCTCCCACCCATTCGAACGGGCGGGAGGACACAAAAAGGGGGTGGGACGTGGGGGGAAAGGTTCATACTGGGGTCATGGCCACCTGGACGGATGTCGTTGAGATCGCCGAAGCGCTACCCGACGTCGAGGAAAGCACCTCGTATCGGACGCCAGCGCTCAAAGTTTCGGGCCGATTGATGTCGCGGCTGCGCGCGGAATCCGATGGCGGACTCATGGTGATCTGTGGGCTCGACGAAAAACAGGCCCTACTCGCCGAAGGCGGCCCGTTCTACACCACCGACCACTACGACGGGCACGGCTCCATCCTGGTACACCTCGACCAAATTGATCGAGGACGCCTCACCGAACTACTCGATGAAGCGTGGCAACTTCGCGCCCCCGCCAGCGCCAAGAAGAAGCGGCCGTAGAGATCTCCACCCCCACGTCGCATAGATTCTTGTGTCCTCCCACCCGTTCGAGCGGGTGGGAGGACACAAAAAGAGGTGGGACGTGGCGGAACGCAGGCGCTACACGGGTTTACGCAGGGCCGCCATAAACATCGCGTCCGTGCCGTGACGGTGCGGCCACAATTGCACGCCCAGGCCGTCACCCAATTGGGGAACGTCAGGAACCAACTCGCGAGTATCGAGCGCCTCAACCCTGTAACGGCGCACAGCATCAGCCACGACCGCCGAGGTTTCCGACAGGTGCGGCGAACAGGTCGAGTACAGGACCACTCCCCCTGGACGCACCAATTCGATTGCGGAAGCGAGCAATTCGCGCTGCAACTTCACCAAGCCCGCAACATCCGCGGGGGTTCGGCGCCAGCGCGCCTCGGGACGACGGCGCAGCGCACCCAACCCGGTGCACGGTGCGTCCACCAGAACCCGGTCGTAGCCGCCGGGCAGGCCCGGATCTCGGCCGTCAGCTACGTGCACATCGACAGGGAGTCCGCGGGTGGTCTTGCGTACCAACTCCGCCCGATGCTCGGCGGGCTCGACCGCGTCAACACGGGCACCTTCAATGTCTGCGATAGCGCCCAGTAATGCCGCTTTGCCACCGGGACCAGCGCACAGATCGAGCCAGCGCCCGCCGTCTTGGCCCAGAGGTTCGGCGAGCGTCAGCGCGCGCGCCACCAACTGGCTGCCCTCGTCCTGCACGGCCGCGAGTCCTTCACGGACCGGTTCAAGTGACCCGGGATCACCGCTGTCGAGATATACGGCATACGGCGAGTAGCGACCGATATCGCCGCCGGTAATGAGCGCCAATTCCTCGGCGGAAATCTCGCCCGGGCGGGCAATGAGATGCACTCCGGGCCGGGTGTCGTCGGCTTCCAACAACGCTTCCAATTCACCGGCGTCAGCGGCCAACGCATCGGCAAATGCTTGCGCGATCCACACCGGGTGCGCGTATTCGAATGCCAGACGGCCCACCGGATCATGCGGCGCAAGGGCGTCAATCCATTCTTCTTGCGAACGCCTCGATACCTGCCGAAGTACCGCGTTGACGAAACCCGACTTGCCTGGTCCAGATTCGGCGCGCGCAATATCGACCGATGTCGCCACTGCCGCGTGCGGGGCGATGCGCGTGCGCAGCAACTGGTAGGTACCGAGCCGCAGCACGTCGAGTAGTGGCCCGTCGATGTCGTCGATTGAGCGACCCGCAGCCTCGGCGATCACCGCGTCCAGCAGGCCCTGAGCGCGCGCCGAACCATAGGCAAGTTCGGTTGCCAGGGCAGCGTCACGCCCCTCGATACGCCGTTCACGCAGCAATCCGGGCAGCACCAAGTTTGCATAAGCATCGCGTTCACGGACTGCGCGCAATACGTCGCGCGCAGCAAGCCGGGGCTGATCAAGGTGCGCCTCGGTAGGGTCCGGGCGACGCGCCTGCCGTGGTCGCGAGTTGCCGCCCCCGCCCTGATTGGAACGGCCTCGTGAGTTTCCGCCACCGGGACCGGAGGTTCCGCGCCGGTTTTTGCTGGTGTATCCCCTACCGCCGCCGCTGTTGCTGCCCCCGGCGTTGTTATTGCTGCTGTTGTTGTTACCGCCGCGATCGCTCACTGTGCGTTCACTCCTTCACCCAGTCGTGCGCCGCGGGCCCAGTCCACCGCGTTCATGGCCTTTTTCCCCTGTGGTTGCACGTCGTGCAGAGAGACTGCGGTGGTGCCGGTGCCGACGAGTAGTCGCTTCTTCTCAGCGAGAACTTCGCCGGGGCGCAATTGTTCGTCAGTGTGGCTGACGGGCCCAACTTTGACCCGTAGGTCATCGAACATGGTCCACGCACCGGGTGCCGGTGTGACCGACCGGATTTCGCGGTCAACGACGTGCGCGGGCCATGTCCAGTTGATCCGGGCGTTCTCCACGGTAATTTTTGGTGCATAGGACACGCCGTCCGGTGATTGCGGCACCGCATTCAGTGCGCCATCTTCCACCCCATCGAGGACGGATTCGAGCAGGACGCTGCCGCTGTCTGCAAGCCGCGCCAATAGTTCACCGGCGGTGTCATCGGGGCGCACCCGCTCAGTGACGACGCCGAAGACAGGACCGGTGTCGAGGCCCTTTTCGAGTTGGAATGCACTGGCACCGGTCACTTCGTCACCGGCAGCAAGCGCAGCCTGCACTGGGGCAGCTCCACGCCACGCCGGGAGCAGGGAGAAATGCAGGTTGATCCACCCC
>JAAYXN010000253.1 GCA_012515885.1 Rhodococcus sp. (in: high G+C Gram-positive bacteria) | reverse complement strand
CGCTGAGCCGGACAATCTTGACGTCGAGGGAGTTCTCGCAGGCATCTACCGCTACCGCGTCGCCGAAGGGGAGGGGCAGCGAGCCCAGATCCTGGTCTCCGGTGTGATCATGCCCGAAGCGCTGCGGGCCCAGCAGCTTCTCGCCGACGAATGGGACGTGCATGCCGACGTGTGGTCGGTGACCTCGTGGGGCGAGCTGCGCCGAGACGGTGTCGGCTGCGGAAAGCAGGCGTTGCGGGCGCCAGGTGAGCAGCCCCCCGTTCCCTATGCGGCGCGGGCCCTCGCTGACGCGCAGGGGCCGTTCGTGGCGGTCTCCGATTGGATGCGCGCGGTTCCCGATCAGATCCGAGAATGGGTGCCTGGGACGTATCTGACGCTCGGTACCGATGGGTTCGGGTTCTCCGACACCCGCACCGCGGCACGCAGGTACTTCAATATCGATGCCGAATCCATCGCGGTAGCGACGTTGCTGGCCTTGGCCAACGACGGCGCAGTTCCCCGGGAACGAGCTACCGAGGCCGCACAGAAATACCGCATCGATGACGTTTTCGCGGCCCCGGAACAAACGTCCGACCCCGGCGTGGCCTAGGGGGCTGCGGGACTAAACCGCGACCCTCCGTGCGTGTGCGTGCTGCCCGCGCGGAGGGTGCGCGTATTTTCGTGGATATGGCCGAGTACGTGGCAGGACGCCGTCCGGTAGCCCGAACCACCCGGGAGCCGCTCCCCGATACATTGCTGCGTCGCGTCAAACAATTCTCTGGACGCCTCTCCACCGAGGCTGTGACCGCGATGCAGGATCAACTGCCGTTTTTTGAAAACCTGGATGCAGCGCAACGCTCAAACGTCCAGATGCTGGTCCAGACTGCGGTCATCAACTTCCTTGAATGGCTCGAAGATCCCAATAGCGATATCCGGTTCGGTCTCGACGTTTTCCAGGTCATTCCTCATGACCTCACGCGGCGCCTGACCCTGCGGCAATCGGTCGATATGGTCCGGGTCGCGATGGAGTTCTTCGAGCAGTGGCTTCCCGCGCTAGCCCGCAACGACCAGCAGCTCACGGCCCTGACGGAAGCGGTACTTCGTTACGGCCGCGAATTGGGGTTTGCTGCCGCATCGGTCTACGCCAGTGCGGCTGAGTCTCGTGGTGCCTGGGACACCCGCTTGGAAGCGCTCGTTGTCGACGCCGTCGTGCGCGGTGACACCGGATCGGACATGCTGTCGCGTGCGGCGACCCTGAACTGGGACGCCACCGCTCCCGCAACCGTCATCGTCGGAACGCCGCCCGCAGATGAGCGCGTGGGTGTGGTGGGCGCTGTACACACGGTGGCGAGCAAGCATGGACGTGCGGCTCTTGCGGTGGTGCAGGGCTCGCTGCTGGTCACCATCGTCAGCGGCACCGTGGAGGGTTCGTCTAGTGCGTCGGACTTCATTTCTGATTTGCTGTCGAAGTTTTCTGACGATCCCGTGATTATCGGACCGACCACTCCCACCTTGGGTGCAGCGCATTTCAGTGCCGCTGAAGCGCTCGTGGCCATCCAGGCTGTTGGTGGGTGGCGCAGTGCGCCGCGCCCAGTGCACGCGTCGGAGCTCCTACCGGAGCGGGCACTTCTTGGCGATGCCAGCGCGATCAGCGCTCTCGCTGAATCCATCGTGATTCCCCTGGCATCCACGGGAACGGTGCTGGCGGACACCCTCGACTCGTACCTAGACTGCGGCGGCGCGGTGGAAACGTGCGCTCGGCAACTATTTGTACATCCAAATACTGTTCGGTATCGACTGAAAAAGATCACAGAAGTGACCGGGCGAGATCCTACAAAGCCACGCGACGCCTACGTGCTGCGGGTCGCAGCAACGGTAGGTCGTCTGCCTCATTCGCATAACGAATTGACCTCAGCTCTAACACCAGTCACAAGAGTGCCGTTTGGAGATTTTCATCCGTAACGAATGTGACGCCCCAACGATCGCACTGGCCAGCTAGCGGTTTTGTAAGGTTCCTACAAATCTGTGTGACAGAGTTCATCCGCGGCGACATCTGCCAAACCGGGTGTGAGGGTGTTCTCTTGAATGGTGATTTCGTTGCTCGCCCCGGGTCAGGGGTCCCAGACGCCCGGCATGCTCAGCCCATGGCTGGAACTGCCCGGTACCGCTGATCGTCTCGCCCTGTGGTCCAAGGCCGCCGGTCTCGATCTCGTCCGCCTTGGCACTGAGGCCACGGCTGAAGAGATCACCGATACGGCAGTCACCCAGCCTCTTGTTGTTGCCGCTGCCATCCTCGGCTTCGAAGAAGCAGACAAGCAGGGCCTCGTCGCTGACGACGTCATTGCCGCGGGCCACTCCGTTGGCGAACTTGCCGCCGCAGTCGTCGCCGGTGTTCTGTCCGCAGACGACGCTGTAGCCCTTGCCGCGATCCGTGGCCGCGAAATGGCGAAAGCTTGCGCACTTGAGCCCACAGGCATGTCCGCGCTCCTCGGTGGCGACGAAGAAGTCGTGCTCGCGCGCCTCGAAGAGCTGGGCCTTGAGCCCGCCAACCGCAACGCTGCCGGGCAGATCGTCGCCGCAGGATTGCTGACTGCCCTCGAAGAACTGGCCGCCAACCCGCCCGAAAAGG
>JAAYXN010000252.1 GCA_012515885.1 Rhodococcus sp. (in: high G+C Gram-positive bacteria) | reverse complement strand
GGCAGCCAACACGCCCAGTGCCGTCGCGACGCGTGTGCTGGTTCGTGCCAATGGTCGCCCGAATTTCATAACTTTGACGCTAGAAATCGGCAGCTCATCGCCACATCACTCGCAGGAGTGGTTCGTGCGTACCGCTTTAGGGGTAGGGCAGAAGGCTCTGATACCTGAGGGTGAGGGCAGGTTCACCCCTGAGTATGAGGACGTCGTTGGCGACGGTTTCCTAGGCTCAGGGTGTGAGCGGTGAGGTAAAGAAGACACCAGGTTCGATCGTGCGGTCGCTGACGACGTCGCAGCGGGTCGATGTTGCGATAGTCGTGGTCACGGCGATTTTGTTTTCTATCGCGTGGCCAACCTTGCAGGTGACCCACGAGGTTCCCGCACCCATCATGCCGATCGTCGGTGCGTTGGCGTCGTGGCCGTTTGTATTGATCCGCGCTAATCCCGCACTGGGGTGGGCGCTGTCAGCTGCTGCGGCGCTTGTCATCCCGCGAGTGTTCGATCATGTGGAGGGATCGGGCTACGAGTATCCGTGGCAGGTCGTCCACATCATCGTGATGATGTGTCTTCTGGCAGCTGTCGCGGTGCGTTCCGCGATTCCCGTGGTGATCGTGGCGTGGTTGGGCACAGTGGCACTGTTTTACACCGACACTCCCGGCGAAGACGGTGCCGGTTGGGTAGTTGGCCTCACCGCGCTCGTGCTGTTCTGTCTCCTCATTCGCTGGCTGGTCTTGGCGCGACGCCAGCTCGCACGCCAGGAAGAGGAAAACGAGCTTGAGCGGGCGCGTCGAACGATCTTGGAGGAGCGTGCACGTATCGCCCGGGACCTTCACGATGTGGTGGCACACCACATGTCGATGGTGGTGGTCCAGGCGCAAAGTGCGCCGTATCGCCTCGGCGGGGTTTCGGGGGACGTGCAGGCAGAGTTCGACGCAATTGGAGTGTCTGGGCGCGCGGCTCTCAACGAGATTCGGGGGATGCTCGGTGTCCTACGTAGTGATGGACAACTTGCCGAGCACGCCCCGCAACCGGGGATAGATCAGGTGCAAGAACTCTTCGAGACCACCAGACGGGCCGGTATTGCACTGAGCGTGACGATCACCGGCGAGTTGTCCTCGGTGGCAACAACTACCGGTTTGGTGGTCTATCGAATCCTCCAGGAAGCGCTCGCCAACGCCGCCCGGCATGCGCCCGGCGCACCGATCGCCGTGACCGTTAGTGCGCTAAATGTCGTGTCAATCGCCGTCGTTAATGGGCCACCGCCCCGGTCAATGCGTGACGCGCATCAGCCTGGGCACCCAGAACTGTCGGGAGGACACGGGATCATTGGGATGCGTGAGCGGGCACACGCGATCGGCGGAACGTTTACCGCTGGACCAGAAGAGAGCGGCGGTTTCTCGGTGCGCGTGGAACTACCCGGCGGAGCGGGGGACGGGGGCCCAGCTCTGATAGGACACGACGGCTCCGAACTCACACCCTAGGCTGGGGCGCGTGTCGATCACCGTATTCATCGCAGACGATCAGGCGATGGTCCGGCAGGGATTTGGCGCCCTGCTGGCCGCGCAACCTGATATTTCCGTCATTGGAGATGCTCCGGACGGTCGTGCGGCAGTGACAGAAGTCGCGCGTCTGCGCCCAGATGTCGTCCTCATGGATGTGCGGATGCCGGTACTTGATGGGCTAGCTGCAGCCCGGGAAATACTCGCGTCTAATTTCGATCCCCCGGTACGGGTATTGATGCTCACAACCTTCGACATCGACGACTACGTCTACGAAGCACTGTCGATGGGCGCGAGCGGTTTCATGCTCAAAGATGCACCGGCAGAAGAACTTATTCGAGCTGTCCGCGTGGTCGCTAGCGGGGAAGCATTGCTGGCGCCGACCGTCACTCGACGACTGATCGAGGAAGTCACCGCCCGCCGCACACCGCAACGCCGCGAGCCACCAGAACTCGCTGCACTCACCCCGCGCGAACGCGAAGTATTGGAACTCATCGCCAAGGGCCTATCGAATACAGAAATCGCCACGCACCTCTACGTCGCCGAACAAACCGTGAAGACACACGTGGGCAAGGTGCTGTCCAAACTCGGCCTGCGCGACCGAGCGCAAGCAGTGGTCCTGGCTTACGAATCAGGAGTAGTCACCCCGGGCTAGCCAGGCGGTCTCGCCCTCACCTTGTCACTTGGCGTAGATGGGGAGTTACCACTCAGATCAACAAGCGCGAGGCCGCGTCAGGCACTACGTTCGAAGGAACGGGTTCAAAGACACCTGATGGGTCGTGGACCCTTATCGGATTGCCGAAAAAATGACGGGTAGGGATATGCGTATTGGAATCCTCACCGGCGGCGGTGACTGTCCAGGACTGAACGCAGTAATCCGCGCTGTCGTGCGCACCGCCGAGGGACGCTACGGCAGCACGGTAGTCGGCTTCCGCGATGGCTGGCGCGGACTTTTAGAAGACCGCAAGTTCAAACTGGCTGGCGATGAACGTATCGACCGGATTCTGACGCGCGGCGGAACCATCCTGGGAACGGCCCGCGTCAACCCCGACAAACTCAAAGAGGGTCTCGACCGGATTCGTCAGACACTCGACGACAACGGCATCGACGCGCTCATCCCCATCGGTGGCGAAGGGACACTCACGGCGGCGCACTGGCTCGCCGAATCCGGAGTGTCTGTCGTGGGCGTACCCAAAACCATCGATAACGACATCGACTGCACCGACATCACTTTCGGATATGACACTGCGCTGACCGTCGCTTCCGACGCCATCGACCGGCTGCACACCACGGCAGAATCGCACCAGCGCGTCATGCTTGTTGAAGTCATGGGTCGACACGCAGGATGGATTGCGCTCGGCGCTGGGCAAGCCACTGGTGCGCATCTGACGCTCATTCCTGAGGTGCCGTTCGATGTCGGCGAAGTGTGCGACATGATCAAAAAGCGTTTTCAACGCGGAGACAAACACTTCACCTGCGTCGTCGCTGAAGGTGCATCACCAACGCCGGAATCGATGACGCTGCGTGAAGGCGGCATCGACGAATTTGGTCACAAAATCTTTACCGGAGTCGCTCAGCAACTCGGTGAGGAGATTGCCCGCCGCATCGGCAAAGAAACCCGGACAACCGTCCTCGGCCACGTTCAACGCGGAGGGACACCGACGCCGTATGACCGTGTGCTGGCCACGAGGTTCGGTGTTCACGCGGCCGACGCAGTGCACCGCGGTGATTTCGGGGTAATGGTGGCGTTGCACGGCACCGATATCGACCTGGTGCCGCTGGCTGAGGCGACGCGGCAGCTCAAAACAGTCCCGCGCGAACGCTACGACGAGGCTGCCGCGTTCTTCGGCTGAGCGCCGTAGCGGGCTCTGGTGAACACCGCGACGGGCCGCTCGGCGGGCCACCGCTTAAAATCATCAACATGACTGCACCCGAAGCGCCGGCCCTCCTCGCCTACGACGACGTGCTCGCCACCTACGAGCCGGTACTCGGCATGGAGGTGCACGTTGAGCTGGGCACCGCCACCAAGATGTTCTGTGGATGCCCCACCGCTTTTGGCGCCGAGCCAAACACCCAGGTCTGCCCCGTCTGCCTGGGTATGCCGGGTTCGCTTCCCGTGGTCAACGCATCGGCAGTCGAATCCGCTATCCGTATCGGATTGGCACTGAACTGTTCCATCACCCCATGGGGCAGGTTCGCGCGCAAGAACTACTTCTACCCGGACCAGCCGAAGAACTACCAGATTTCGCAGTACGACGAGCCAATCGCCACCGACGGCTACCTCGATGTCGTCTTGGACGACGGATCGACGTGGCGCGTGGACATTGAACGCGCCCACATGGAGGAAGACACCGGAAAGTCCCTGCACGTCGGTGGCGCCACGGGCCGTATCCACGGCGCGAGCCACTCTCTACTCGACTACAACCGCGCCGGTGTGCCGCTGGTCGAGATCGTGACCAAGCCGATCACCGTTGCGGGTGCGCGTGCACCCGAAGTTGCTCGCGCCTACGTCACCGCACTGCGTGACCTGCTCAAAGCTCTTGACGTTTCTGACGTGCGCATGGACCAGGGTTCGCTGCGCTGCGACGCGAACGTGTCGTTGATGCCGATCGGCGCGGACGTTTTCGGTACCCGCACCGAAACCAAGAATGTGAACTCGCTGAAGAGCGTCGAGATCGCTGTCCGCTACGAGATGTGCCGTCAAGCTGGTGTTCTTCAGGCCGGCGGCGAGATCATCCAGGAAACCCGCCACTTCCACGAGGCCGACGGCACCACGTCGCCGGGTCGCCGTAAGGAAACCGCGGAAGACTACCGGTACTTCCCAGAGCCCGATCTTGAACCTGTCGCCCCCAGCGCGGAACTGGTGGAGCGACTGCGCGAAACCCTCCCCGAGCTGCCCTGGCTGCGTCGAGCTCGCATCCAGCAGGAATGGAACGTCTCAGATGAGGTCATGCGTGACCTTGTCAACGCTGGCGCGCTCGATCTCGTGATCGCGACGGTCGACGCGGGCGCACCTGCCGACGCAGCACGCTCCTGGTGGGTGTCCTACCTCGCTCAGCAGGCCAATACCCGCGGCGTCGAGCTTGCCGACCTGCCGATTACTCCGGCGCAGGTTGCCCAGGTGGTGGCGCTCATCGAGGAAGGCAAACTCAACAACAAGGTAGCCAGGCAGGTCGTTGACCACGTGCTTGACGGCGAGGGAGACCCAGCGCAGGTACTTGAGCAGCGCCCCGACCTGGTCGTGGTGCGTGATGACTCCAAGCTGCAAGCTGCCGTTGATGAAGCACTGGCAGCGAACCCGGACATTGCCCAGAAGATCCGCGACGGCAAGGTCGCTGCAGCCGGAAAGATCGTCGGCGATGTCATGAAGGCCACCCGCGGTCAAGCCGACCCGGCCCGTGTGAAGGAACTGGTCCTCGCTGCATGCAGCTAGGTCGAACCGGTTTTACGCAAGACGC
>JAAYXN010000251.1 GCA_012515885.1 Rhodococcus sp. (in: high G+C Gram-positive bacteria) | reverse complement strand
TAGTTATCTCGCTCATCCGCAGCGTTACCGGCAGCGGCCCCACGCGCCGCGGTTACCGGGCTCGACCGGGATCAATCATCGACCCCGGCCCACACCCAATCTGTCCCAGACAGGTTGACAACTACCGTGTGGAGCCTGTGAGGAGTCGAAAACCCCTGTGGCTGTCGCTACGCGCCGCCCCTTGTTTGCCCCGCAACGACGTGGTCCCACAACAAATCTGCAGGATCGGCTGTACCCACAAAATGGCCACCTAGTTCCAGGACGAGGAAGCCGGTTAGCTGGGCAAGATTGCTGAGCATCTGGGCCAGTTGGCTGGGAGGGACGTCGAAAGCTGTTGCAACACCATCAAGTTGGGACGCCAAACCATCGCCGAGGCTGGCGTCCGACGCCGTCACCCTCCTCAAAAACACCTGGGCGACGCGGGCTGCCGCGCCGACAGTCTCTTCGGGTGCCTGATAACCCGGAACAGGCGTGCCATAAATCAACAAATACTCATGTCGATGCGCCAGCGCCCAACTGCGCAGCGCATCCGCTGCCCGCTTCCAGTCGCCGCCCACGCCCACCGCGGCCTCCAGTGACTCCGCGAGACCGGTGTAGGCGTCAAGGATCAGCTGAGTCAGCAGATCGTCACGAGACTCAAAATGCCGGTACACCGCTGACGGCACTATCCCCGCACGCCCCGCGACACTGCGCAGGGACAACGCGGCCGCGCCCTCGTCGCGAACAGATTCGCGGGCGGCATCAAGGAGGCGGGCGCGGGTAATCGCCTTAGCTTCGGCGCGAGTGCTCATGGATTGAGCATAGAACACAGTGAACGATGTTCACTGAACTCTGCTACTCTCAAATAGAGAACGGTGTTCACTGAAATGGAGGATCTGATGTCTGTGCCTTCGCCTAGTGCAAGTTCATCGCGGATTGCCGGTTCGTGGCCGGTGGCCGCAGCAGCAACTGCCGCAGGACTCGCTTTCGCTGCATTCCCGCTGCTACGTCCCTGGGGAGATAAGACAGGCGACGACGCCCAGATGGCGCAGGCCTTTGCCGATCCGCTCTGGGTGTTCTCTCACCTGTTGGGGATGATCGCGTGGGTGACTCTGACGGTCGCCGTCGTCCTCGCGGTCGACACGGCTACCCGCCGATTCGCGAAACCTGCCTGGCTTATTGGCCTCGGCGCCGCAGCTCTACTGCCGTACTACGGCGCAGAAACGTTCGCGCTACACGTCCTTGGGCAGGACGCCGAACACGGCGACCTCACGTCGATCGCCGCCGTCGCTGCGGCAATTCGAGAACAAGCTGTAGCCACCACCCTGTTCGGGGTGGGGTTTGTGCTCATCGCTATCGGCGGCGTCCTGCTGGCAGTTGATACCTGGCGCAGCGTGGCTGTGCGGTGGGCCGGAATCCCGCTGGCCGTCCTACTGTGCCTGTACCTTCCCCAGTTCTTTGCCCCAGACGCGGTTCGCATCGGTCACGGAATCGCGCTTGGGATTGCGTGCGGAGTGTGGGGTGTCGTGATGAGTCGCCGTCCTGCCTGACGATCGACTAGTCGTGTTGTTCAAGGACTTTCCGCAGTAGTTTTCCGGTGGCGTTGCGGGGCAGTTCGTCGATGAAGACGATTTCTCGTGGCACTTTGTAGCGGGCCAAGTTCGCTTTCACGTGTGCTTTCAACTCATTTTCGTCGCGCTGCGAATCGGGCGCTGCCACCACAAACGCACGTAGTCGATGACCGAAGTCAGCATCTGCGACACCAATGACGGCGGCTTCAATGACGTCTTCGCGGTCCATCAACAGATTCTCGACTTCGAGCGGATAGACGTTTTCGCCACCAGAAACGATCATGTCGTCGTCGCGTCCATCCACGTATAGACGGCCGTCACGGTCAAAGTGGCCGACGTCGCCGGTCGAGAGCAGTCCGTCAATGCGTTCCTTGTCGCGTCCGTCGGTGTACCCGGCGAAACTCAAACCGCTGGAGACGAAGATCCGTCCCACAGTTTCTGGTTCTGTAATGCGTTTGCCTTCATCGTCATACAGATGCACGTGGCAGGTAACCGGGGGACGGCCGGCGGTGCCGGGGGCCTTCGCCATATCCTCGGGCGTCGCAACGGTGGCCACAGCCACCTCGGTGGAGCCATACAGGTTGTAGAGGACAGGGCCGAAGGCTTCCGCAGTGCGTTTGCTGAGATCGGGGGAGATCGCAGCGCCCGCAGAGAAGATGATCTTCAGATTCGTGGTGTCATACTTCGCCAGCGTTTCGGGACCAAGATCAATGATGCGTTGCAGCATGGTTGGCACCACTACAAGAGAATCGCAGCGGTGCTGCGCCACCAGCCGCACCGTGTTTTCGGGATCGAAGATCCGTGTCATCACCACCGTCTGTCCTAGTGCTAGCGCGATCGCCAACTGAGATACGCCCGTTCCGTGAAACGCAGGTGCAGCCATCATCATCGTCTGACTGCGACGCAGCGGCACCCGGTCAAGAAACTGGGCGGAGGCAAGCGGTGAAGTATGTTCGCGCGGTGCACCTTTCGGTGTTCCGGTGGTGCCCGAGGTGAGTAGTACAAACCCTCCCGGCGAGGACGGCGCGGGCAGTTGGTCGGCGGATTGGCTGTTAATGGCGTCATCGAGCGTGGCGACGTCGGAGATAACGCCAGCATCCGGCCACGACCGGTAGCGCAGAATATCGTCTGCCAGTGCGGCCGCCACGTCGGCGAACTCGTCGTCGTAGACGAAGGCGCTGACCTTTTCGCGGGTGGCAACATCTGCGAGTTGCGGGGGAGCGAAGCCGGTGTTCATGAGCACGAGTTTGTTGCCGTTTTTCGCGGCGGCAAGCATCGTGAGGATGAGCCCGCGGCTGTTGCGGCACATTGCGCCCATGACGGCGGCGGAGGTGAGTCCCTCTGCGCGCCAGGCACGTGCCAGAGCGTTGGATTGATCTTCGAGCTCGCGATAGGTGAGGGTGCCGCGCTCATCAATCAGTGCGTCCGCTTGAAGCCCGGAACTGGCGTGAGCGTGGACGGGGCCCGCGAACGGCCCATATTTATTGACGGCGCTAATCGAACGTAAACCGTGATCTAGTCGGGGGAAGGGGACGAGCCCTGCTCGATTCATGACCGCGGCGGCGCCGAGCGTATCCATGATTTTTGTGCCCAAGCCCATGACGTGCACCTCCGGGGAGACTGTGAAGTAAGTCACATGCACTGTACCTGTGATTGCGTGGATTCGGTCAAACGGGATTGTGGGTGCTCAGAGCGGTGCGATAGCGACTGCGAGCGAAATGGTCGGCCGCGTGGCGTTAGCATCGAAAACGGACACTGCCCGGCAGTGGCGGTGAAGGTAGCAGTGACCGTGAGCGAGGGGCGAAAGGTAACCATGACACAGCCTGAAGGCAGCGACGATCTCAAACTCAGCAACGACGAGCGTCTCTATGCGCTTGAAGCTATCGGTGAGCATTTTGCGGTAGGACGCCTCGACGCCGACGAGTTTTACGAGCGGTCCGGCGACATCGCAAATGCGCGCACTCTGAGCGACATTCGAGCGTCGTTCCGCGATCTTCCCGGTGGTGTGCCGCTGGAAATGTCGAACGGACAGATCCATAAAGTGCAGTCCGGCACCGGTGTACCCGCGATTCCTGACACGGGTTCTCCCGCACAGCAGCCGGTGGCGGATGAGTCTGAACTGGCGTCGCTACGCCGTCGTGGCGATCTCGTGGAGTCCATTGACTGGATCATCCTCGGAACAACCCTGGTGACGTTCCTCGTCTTGCAGTTTGTGGTGGGCTGGAACTTCGCGTGGGTGGTGTGGCCGTCGTTGATTGTGACGTTGAGCGTCCCGCGGATGATCCTCAACTACAGCGATGAGGATGAGGAAGTCTATGGCGAGCTGAAAGAGTCTGACGCTGAGGCAAAGAAACAGCGACTGCGGCTCGCGGCCGAACGCATCCGCGAACTTGAGGGTCGCAGCGATTCGGGGTCGTAAATCGTCGGTTGCACAGTTCACGTCGTTTTCTGATAGGAACCTGACGTGAAGAAGATGACTGCGACGACTGTCGCTGCCAGCGTGTGTGTTCTAGGTGCCCTGTTGACCGGATGTGGTGGCTCGGATGAGCCGCAGAGTTCGGGGACTGGATCAGATGCTGCGCCTTCCGGCGCCATGACCTTGCCGTCGCTTGCCCCCGATGCCATTACGTACGAGACCTCAGCGGCCGGGGTAACCACGGCCGTTAACGGTGTCACGGTTGAGAAGTCGGCACCGGAATTCGCGGGCAGCTGCCACCTGGCGTTGCTGTGGATGAGCGCCCACCAAGGTTCGAGCGACGACTACCTGGCGTACTTCCAGGAAGATCCCGAGTGGAATGACGCCACCCCCGAATTCCATGCTGTCACCATCGCGGCCGCCGAAAAGGCCGACACCGGTTCCTGCGAATAACTTCCAGACGCCAAAGGACCCCGTCGCAGGGGGATACGACGGGGTCCTGATCGGCGGAAATAACAGACCGACCTGTTACTTCAGTTCCGCCGACGACTTTCCGAGCAGACGGCGAGCCACAATGAGCTGCTGGATCTGCTGGGTGCCTTCGAAGATGTCGAGGATCTTGCTGTCGCGGCTCCACTTCTCAAGCAGGGTGTGCTGCGAGTAGCCGATGGTGCCAGCAAGCTCGACGGCCTTGAGCGTGACGTCGGTGCCGGTGCGGCCAGCCTTAGCCTTCGACATCGAAGCCTCAAGCGAGTTGGGCTTCTTGTTATCAGCCATCCATGCCGCGCGCAGCGACAGCAGGTATGCAGCTTCCCAGTCCGCCTCCAGACGAATGAACTCTGCTGCAGCAGCGTGCTGCGAGTTCGCGGGTACGTCGTAGTCGATCTCGACGCCAGCGTCGGAAAGGATCTGACGCAGTTCCTCAAGGGCAGCCCGCGAGCAACCGACAGCCATAGCGGCCACCAGCGGACGCGTGTTGTCGAACGTCTGCATGACGCCGCCGAAGCCCTTCTTCACATCAACCTCGGCGCTACCGAGGATGTTGTCCTTAGGGATACGGCAGTTCTCAAGCAGCAGCACAGCGGTGTCGGAAGCCTTGATGCCGAGCTTGTGCTCAAGACGCGCGACGGTCAGGCCCGGAGCGTCGCGAGGCACGACGAACGACTTGATGGCAGCGCGGCCGAGGCTCTTATCGACCGTTGCCCACACCACGACGTGCGTGGAGCGCTCACCGGCGGTGACGAAGATCTTCTCGCCGTTGAGAACATACTCATCGCCGTCCTTGACCGCAGTGGTGCGGATGGCGCCGGAGTCCGAGCCGGTGCCCGGTTCG
>JAAYXN010000250.1 GCA_012515885.1 Rhodococcus sp. (in: high G+C Gram-positive bacteria) | reverse complement strand
CCCGGACCGCTCTCCCGCTTCTTCGGTTTCCGCGGCCGGCTGTAGTGTCGCGTGTCGGAACTGGCCGGGCGGGTCGTCCGGAACCGCGTCAGATCCGACTGCGCTAGGGCGTGTCTGACAATTCTTTCGACCAGGCGATCACGGCGTTGAGGACGACTGCTGCGCGGTAGTTGACGGCGTGCTTGTCGTAACGGGTGGCCAGTCCGCGCCACTGCTTGGTGTGGCAGTAGCGGCGTTCGATGACGCTGCGGTTCTTGTAGTCGGCGACATCGAGCGCGACAGGTCTGCCGCCGCGGGAGCCGCGCCGCTTGCGGTGGCCCTTCTGATCATCGGGCTCGGGGATGACGGCCTTGATTCCGCGCGCTCGCAGGTGGGCCCGGATCGCCCGCGACGAGTAAGCCTTGTCGCCGCGGACCGCGTCCGGACGGGTGCGTGGCCGGCCTCGTTCGCGGCCGACCCGCAGCTGGCTCATCAGCGGCAGGAACATCGGCGAGTCACCGGCCTGGCCAGCGGTGAGCAAGGTGACCAGTGGCAGTCCGTTGCCGTCGACGAGCTGGTGAATCTTCGTCGAGAGCCCGCCGCGGGACCGGCCGACGGCGTGGTCAGGCGGCTCGATCCCCGGATTCGTGTAATTCGATCCAGCCCCCTGTGAGGCGCGTGGTGTTCGTGGCGTGCTGATGGGCGCGAGCGATGGTCGAGTCCACCGACAGCAACCAATCCACCAGTCCCGCAGCATCAGCGGCGGCAGTGAGCTTCGCGTGGACCTGATCCCAGGTGCCCGCCTTCGCCATCCGGTGATGCCACGTCCACACCGTCTGCCACGGCCCGAACACCTCCGGCAGATCACGCCAGGCGATACCGCACCGATACCGGTAGACGATCGCTTCGACCATCGTCCGGGCATCGGAGAACGGACGCCCCTTACGGCCCGTCCGCTTCGGCAGCATGCCCTCGATCAACGACCACTGAGCATCCGAGAGCACCTGAAACCGCGACATGAACCCAGCTTCTCAGATCCCACCCCGCCGATTTGTCAGACACGCCCTAGGTCGCCTAACGTTGTGTACCTGGTGTCCCGTTCGCTGACCCTAGATTACTGACACCCGAGCGGTCACGTCGGGTGTGGATCGGCCGCAATTCCGGCTGGGCTCAGATATTATGATTGCGACGAAAGGTGCGGCAATTGAAAATTGCTGAAAAGCAGAAGTCGAAAACCCCCCGCCCACCCCGGTGGGCTAGCCCAAAGGCAACGCATGTGGCTGCGGCCGTTACGTCTAGGAGTCCGGCGGTGGTGACAGCGAAAACCGCCTACAAGACCGGAAAGGCGACGACGTCGGTGTTGCCGAAATTGATCGGTTTGGGAATGGCGGGAACAGGGTTGGCGCACTTTGTTGTTCCGCAGGCTTTTGAATCGATCACCAAGCTTGCATTTCCCGAGAACACGCGTGAATGGACTTACGCGAATGGTGCAAGTGAGACCCTGATCGGCCTCGCCCTCTCCAACAGCCGGTCCCGCGTTTACGGTTTGATTGGGGTGGTCGCATATGTCGGGTTCCTCGGCAGGCGAGTCGTGCAAGCCTGACAGTGACCGCCGACATTCACTCTAATGCAGTGCCATGAAAGGATTACTCGTCGAGTTCGCTGACGTGCAGGGGCGCCTCGGCGAAGAGGGAAAAGCTTGTGGCGTGAGTAGTCCGATGGCTGCGTACCGGGGGTGCCGGCGGCGGAATTACATCCAGAGCCAGCGGCACACTGGGCCAGCAACTAGCTGCAAACGCGGGTCAGTTCATCTCGAGGCGGGACGCGAAACCGGGATGGCTAAATGGCAGATCAGGTGAGAAGGCAACGCCTACTGTTGCGCCTGCGCCGTTGATAATTCCCCACGTTGTCTCCGATAGGTGTGCGGCGAAATAGCTGTCGTTGACCCCTTGCTCACGACCGTTGTCGATCCACCACTGAGTCGCAGATAGTCCAGAACCCAGGATGGACGCCACTGCCAAGGGAATGATCGAGGCATCTGAGTGAATACGTTGCAGACTCTCAGTGAACCGATCGGCGACGACCTCCATCACCGACCTCAACTGGTCAGCAACTCCACCATTTCCCGATCCGGAGTACTGAAACAAGTGATTCGCCATAAGGAACCTGACGACCACGGGGTATTTCCCAACCAGCGCGACGTAGGACTGGACCGACGAGCGAATCATATCGTCAACAGACGCATGATCTTGCTCAGCAAAGATTGTGACTTGCGCCGACTCCCACATCAACGCACCGAGCTTCGCCGCCACTGCCCCGTTTAGACCCGCTTTGTCGCCGAAGTAGCGGTACAGCTTCGGTTTAGACACGCCTGCCTCCGCAGCAATGTCGTCCATGCTCACGCCTACGCCATGGCGGTCGATGGCCCGTATGGCCGCATCGACCAACTCCGCTCGTATTGCGACGCGATGGTCATCCCACCGGGTGCTGCGGGCATCACGCACCCGACGCTGTACCTGAGATGGCGCGGAGGAAACGCGGCGGACGACTGACATTGTGGAAACTATCCTACTGGAAGCCCGCAAGCTAATCAGGGCTCTTCCGGTTTGACGGTGCGTAGAACCGGTTCTGGT
>JAAYXN010000249.1 GCA_012515885.1 Rhodococcus sp. (in: high G+C Gram-positive bacteria) | reverse complement strand
GATCACGGTGCGGGCCGCGCCAATGATCACGGTGCGGGCCGCGCCAATGATCACGGCGCGGACGGTGCCATTGAGCTACTACCAATCGCCGGGCTGCCCGAATTTCGTCCTGGCGATAGCCTCGCGGCTGCTATTGCGAAAGCTGCGCCGTGGCTGCGCGACGACGACATTCTGGTCGTCACCAGCAAGGTGCTCTCGAAGGTGGAGGGCAGGCTTGTTCCGGCGCCGAGTGATCCGGAAGCGCGTGATGCTCTGCGCCGCAGGCTCGTTGATCAGGAGGCCGTTCGGGTTCTGGCCCGCAAGGGTCGCACTCTGATCACCGAGAACAAGCTGGGTGTGGTGCAGGCGGCGTCGGGAGTTGATGGCTCCAATGTCGACAGCGGTGAGCTTGCTCTGCTGCCCACTAACCCGGATGACGATGCTGCGGCCCTGCGGCGAGATCTTGCTCAGTTGCTGGGTGTTTCGGTTTCTGTGGTGGTTACCGACACGATGGGGCGCGCGTGGCGCAACGGCCAGACTGATGCGGCGATCGGCTCTTCTGGGGTACCGGTGCTGTATGGCTATGCCGGGTCTGTGGACGGGCAGGGCAACGAGTTGCAGGTCACCAGTGTTGCTCTCGCCGATGAACTGGCGGCAGCAGGTGATCTCGTGAAAGGCAAGCTGGGCGGCATCCCGGTTGCCGTCGTGCGCGGGCTGCACGTGCAGGACGACAGCTCGACGGGCCGTGATTTGTTGCGTCCCGGCCAAGATGACCTGTTCTGGCTCGGTACTGAGGAATCGTTTGCGCGTGGCCGTTCAGAAGCGCTGTTGTTGCGGCGTTCGGTGCGTGAGTTCACCGATCAGTCGGTGGACCCAGAGGATATTCGCGGCGCCGTCGGTGAGGCGTTGACTGCGCCTGCTCCGCATCACACTCGTCCGGTGCGATTCGTGTGGCTGCGCACCGATGACGTTCGCCGGTCATTGTTGACGGCGATGCGTGAGCGGTGGTCTCAGGATCTGCGTGGCGATGGCCTTTCGGAGGAAGCGATCGCAGCGCGCGTGGCACGCGGCAACATCTTGTTTGACGCTCCGGAAGTGCTGATCCCGTTCTGTGTTCCTGACGGGGCGCACAGTTACCCCGATGATCGACGCACGGCCGCCGAGCACACGATGTTTACGGTTGCTGCTGGCGGTGCGGTGCAGGGTTTGCTGGTCGCGCTTGCTACGCGCGGGTTGGGTAGCTGTTGGATCGGTTCGACTATTTTTGCCGCCGATCTCGTTCGGGAAGTTCTCGATGTCCCTGCCGATTGGGCTCCGCTGGGTGCTGTGGCCGTTGGCTACCCCTATGAGCCGCTCCATCCACGCCCGCCGCGTGCCTATGACGATGCATTATTAGAAAAATGAGCAAGTTAGAACGATGAGCATGAATTATGAGCGCTAAATCTTTACACGACTCCGCCCTGGAAACACTGGGGAGTTGGACGGCACCGGATGAGCACCACGAGGTGGTGCGGCAGACGATGCTGGCTTTTCTTGCGTCAAGCTCGCGTGGCTGCCTGCGTGAGTGGGAGCCCGGACACCTGACGGCGTCCTCACTGATTCTGGATCAGGGTTTGTGCCATGTTCTTCTGACACTGCATCCGCGTGTGGGCCGGTGGATTCAGCTGGGCGGTCATTGCGAGGAATCTGACGAGACCATTCAGGATGCAGCCCGGCGCGAAGCGGTTGAGGAGTCCGGGATTAGTGATCTGGTTCTCGACCCGGAACCGCTGTCACTGCATACGCACGCGATTACGTGCTCGCTCGGTGTACCGACGCGACATTTGGACGTGCAGTTCCTTGCCATTGCGCGCCCCAATGCCCATATCGTGCGCAGCTCAGAATCGACGGATCTGCGCTGGTTCCCCGTCGACGAGCTCCCTGACGGCGCGGAGACGTCGACGATCAACCGCCTCGTTGGGCTTGCTAGGGCCCGTCGCGCAGCACCAGATGTTCACACCGCTCGACCCGAGCTTGCATAGGCTGCTCAACCCGAACTGGCGTACGCCGTGTTGGTCGAAGGTGCCACCAACCCCGTAGTGCGATGCAGAGCCCGGCCAGGGCAAGGAAATCCGATTCGGTAAGTCCATTCCCTGGCCGGAACGTCCACAACACGCGGCCTTCGAGTGGGCCGTTGAAAACGACCCACAGTCCCGAAAACACCACCAACGCGATGATGGACGCCCGGTTTGGTTTGGCGAGGCACCATCCTCCCGACACAAACAGGCAGTTCATCAAAATGAGGGCGTAAAAGAACTGTGGGTCGTTCACCGTGTTATGCCTTGCCTGAACTTGCTGCTGCGCTCGATGTTTCCTGCGAATCGGTGCCCGACTCTGAAGACTTCGCGGCATCAGCGGTCGACGAATCCGACTTCGGTGCGGCTGCGGGGACGCCCGTTACTGGAGCTGTGACTGCGGCGTTCGGTGCCGCGGTGTCGGACTCGTAGTAGTAGCGGTACTCGTACGCGTTCTTTCCGCGTGCCGGTGTCATCGTCAAAATGGTGCCGAGGATTTTCGCGTTGACCGAACGCAGATTCTCTACCGCCCGGGTCAGCTGATCCCGTGTGGTGGCACCGTATCGAGCGACCACCACCGCGCCGTCGGCGAGAGCAGTCAGCACCACCGCGTCAGTGACAGGCAGTAGTGGCGATGCGTCAACAATGACGTAGTCGAACTGCTCGCGCAGCTTGGTCAGTACCTCGCGGGCAGCTTGCGACCCAAGTAGCTCACTGGGGTTCGGTGGAATCGGTCCCGATGCAAGAACTTTCAGCCCGGCAGGCGTTTCCTGCAACAGGTCGTCGATCTTCGCTGCACCCGCGAGGACGTTGGACAGGCCCACCGAACCGATGAGTCCGAGATACTTCGAGACGCGCGGCTTGCGGAGGTCGCCCTCGACCAAACACACTGATTTGCCGCTCTCGACCAGCGCCAGTGCCAGGTTGACGGCGGTAGTCGACTTACCCTCGTTGGGCAGTGCGCTGGTGACGATGATGACCCGCGGCGGGTTGTCGACTTGCAGGAATTGCAGGTTGGTGCGCAGTTCACGGAACGACTCGGCACTTACTGACTGGCCTTTACCGAAGTCCACGGCCTGGTTGACTTCGCGTTCCTTGTCGAACGGGATGGTGCCGACCGTGGACGCACCGGCGATCTCTTCCACGGTCCCGCGATCTTTCACCGTGTTGTCGAGACGATCACGCAGCACCGCGAGGGCGATACCGAGAAGCACACCCACAGCCAAGCCGAGCGCGAGGTTTCGCTTGGTCTTGGGTGAGACCGGGGAGGTCGGTGTGTCTGCGGTCTGCTCGACGACAACGCGAGCTGCAGCCGCACCTCCGTTTTCTGGGGTCTCAAGTTCTCGCACCATGACGACGAATTCGTCCGACAGCGCGTTGGCGATGTCGCGGGCGCGTTCGGGTGAGGTGTCGGTGATGCGCACGTTGACCAGCACCGAGTTGGGGGCAGAGTTCGCGGTGACCTTCGCAGCGAGTTGTGCGGGGGTTTCGTCCAGTCCCAACTCGTCGATGGTGCGCTGGGCGAGTGTCTCACCGGTGAGCAACTGGGTGTACGAGGTCACGCGCTGCTGGGAGTACAGGTTGCCCTGGTACAGCTCGTTGACGGACGTTCCTGCCGACGTCGACACAAACAGTCGCGTTGACGCCTCGTACGTGGGGGTTGTCATCAGCGACATACCCAGCGCGCCTCCCACGGCAACAACAACGGTGATCGCGATGATCTTCCAGCGAGATTGCAGAATACGCAGGTAATCCTGAAGTTCCATGGTGCCTCTTTCTGTTGGTGTAACTGTGTTGCGGTCTATCGAGTGGGCTTGTTGGATCTGGTGTCGCGGGTAGCGGTTGTGGGCAATTCCGCGACTTCCGGGTTGTGCTGACGGCCTGGAGTGTTGGCGTCCGAGCGAGCTGTTTCCGCAATGAAGGCGGCAATTTCAGCTGCGGGGCCGGTGTCAGCGAGTTCGTGGTGGTCAACATCAAGGCGGTATTCGACGATGTCGTCACCAAGACGATCACCCCAATCGGGGACGGGTTCTGGGTGATGTGCGAGCCCCCGCACGGCGGTAATGAAGTTCACGCGACCGACGAAGGGACGGGGCTGATGGTCCACGACGATAGCAGTCAGCCGAGCTAGCAGTCCGGCATAATGGTCCATATTCATTGCGCTACTTGATAATTCAGTGCTCACACCGAGATGGTCCAGCTCTGCGGTGACGCCCTCGACGGTCGGGGCTTCGTCCGGCATTAGCGTTCGATGCTCAGGTGGCAGGACATCAAGCAGGGTGACGGCGGGAACCGTCCTGCCGCGTTCGGTCAGCTGGACCGCCATTTCCTGAGCAATGAGACCGCCGACGGACCAACCCAATAGTTCGTACGGACCTTCTGGGCGCACCTGCTCAAGTGCGTCAATGTATTCGGCAGCGAGGTCAGCCAGGCTCGCAGGCTGGTGCGAAAGTCCACTGAGCTGGACGCCATACACGTCGCGCTCCGCCAAATGCATCGCGAGTTCGCGGTAGCACCAGGCCAGTCCGCTGCCTGGATGGATACAAAATAGGGGCACGTTCTCAGCATCGCGAGGCTGCTCTGAATCCGCTGGTCCACCCAGGTGGACGACGGTGTCGAAAACATCCGGCTCAGCGTCGGTGAATCCGCGATCTATCCGTGCCGCGAGGGCCCCAATAGTCGGCGATTGGAAAATGGCGGCCAGCGGAATGGGCATCTGGCTCAACGGTGCGTCATTGAGAAGCGCCACGAGGTGTGTGGCCGTCAATGACGTTCCGCCGAGCTCGAAGAAGCTGTCCGATGCGGCAACCGTCTTGGCGCCGGTAACGCGTGCGACCGCGTTAGCAACCACGGCCTCGGTGAGTGTCGATGGCAATACCGACTCCGGCATTTTACGCTGCGCTACCTCGGAATAAAGCTGCCCAAGTGCCGTATCTGGCGAGTGCGCCACGTGGACGAGCATCGATTCCAGATCCTCCAGCAAGGCCGTTGCTGTCGCATCGGTGAACCGCGCCGCCGCATAAGAAAGCTCTAACTGCCAGCCACTCTCGCGCATGGTGACGGAGAAAAACAAGTCCGATTTGGCGACGTCATTGCCCAGCTCAGCCATCTCAATTTCCAGCCCGGCGATCGACGGAATGTCGACGGAGAACGCGTCGACAGCGAGTGCGATCTGGACGGGGCGAGGCAGCAAGGCCGCGACCGATTCGAAGGGTACGTCTGCGTGGGCGAATGACTCTGCGTTGGTGCGACGCACTTGGTGCAGATGCTCAGCAAAGGAATGCTCAGCGGATACTGAGCTTCGGAGAACCACCAGGTTCACGAACATGCCAACCATCGATTCAAGCTCTGGTCGACCGCGCCCCGCGACCGCCGTCGCGAGAGCAATATCCTCGGATCCGGACCAGCGAGCACACAGCGCAGCCAATGCTGCGTGCACAACGGTGAACACTGTTGTGTGTTCGCGGCGAGCTAGCGCGGCGATCCCGTGCCCCGCGGCTAGTGGCAACACTCGGCGCACAGATGCCGCAGCCATATTCAGTTCTGCAGAACCCTCAAAGTCTGCTGCAGCAACGGCATCTCGCGGTACCGGCGCCAATGTCGTTGCACCGATGAGGGTCTGCTCCCAATAGGTGACGTCGGGCTCTATGGCTCGTTCCCACATCGCATAGTCAGCCATCTGCAGCGCCAGTGGTTCTGGCTCCCACTGCTTGCCGGCGGTTCGGCATTGATACGCGGTGACGAGATCGTGCACGAGAGGCGCAACCGATGATCCGTCCGCAACGATGTGGTGCAGAGACACGATCAATGCATATTCATCGCTCCGCGATACCGCATATTCATCGCACCGCGATCCCTCCTCGACCAGACGCAGAAGGCGCGCACGGAAAGGAATGTCGCGCAGGCGTCCAAAACCGCGTGCTTGCTCCTCGCGGACACGGGCTTTGATCTCGTCGATGGTGGTGACATTCTCGACCGGCAATGGTCGCGGTGCGCACACATCCTGATAGGGGTGACCGTCCGCATCAACGAGGTATCGCGTGCGGAGCACTTCGTGCCGCTCGGTGACGTCACCGAATGCGCCAACGACTGCGTCGACGTCGAGGTTGCCGTGTAGACGCAGCACGCCAACGAGGTCGTGGACGTGGCTGGTGGGATCCTGCTGGGCGGCCATCCACATGCGGTGTTGGGCACGAGTCAGGGGCGCGTGTTCGGGGCGTTCCTGCGGGAGCAACCTGAGCTGCCCGGCAGCCGTGGCACGCAGTTCGTCGAGCGCCGAAGCGAGCCGGGAAACTGTGGATTCGCCAAAGACCAATCGTAGCGGCACCTCGTAACCGAGTTGGTCAGCCAGCCGAGCGGCCACGCGCGTTGCCGAGAGCGACGTGCCACCTTCACCGAAAAAGTCGGTCTCGCGTCCAACATCATCGACGCCAAGGATGTCGACGAACACTGCGGCAACGATGAGTTCGGTCTGAGTACGTGCGGGCTCGGCGGCATCCGCCGAAGGGTTGGGCAGCGCGGCCACATCCAGCTTTCCGTGGGTGGTCATGGGGAGCGAATCCAGGCGGGTGACGCGCGGTGCGACCCGCAGGGCACGCACCTGCTCCCGCACCGCATCGTCCACGTCACGCAGGTCCGCTCGCATACCGGTCACGAAGATGTCGAGCTCGCCGTCGCGTACTACCGCGGCAGCCGCATCGACGCCGTCACAACTCAGCGCTGCAGCTTCCAGAGCAGCAGGTTCTAGGCGAACACCGCGGACTTTGGTCTGCCGGTCGGTGCGTCCCAAGAAGTACAGATGCCCGTCCGCGCCGCGCCGCACCCGATCTCCGGTGCGATACATGCGGGTGCCGTCGTCAGCGGCAACAAACCGGCTGGCAGTGCCCGCCGAATCTTCGAGATAGCCTCGGGCAAGCGAGGTCCCCGTGACGTACAGTTCGCCGACACCGCCTGCCGGCACTGGGCGCAGGCGCCGGTCGAGTACCCGTACTGCCGTACCCGCAACGGGGGTGCCCAGCGCGATCAGCGTCCCTTCGCCCGCAGCGGATTGTGGAGCAGGAGCGATGTCTCCGGCAAGGGTGATGACGGTTGCCTCGGAGGGCCCGTAGGAATTGGCGACGCCACAGTGCGCCTGCTGCCAGCGGTTCACGAGTGTGTGGGGCAGCGCTTCACCGCCCGCGATAACGAAGCGCACGCTGGGCACGTTCTGAGGATTCAGCGTCGCGAGTAGTGACGGGGTCATCACCAGGTGGGTGACCTCGTTGGCTGCGATGAAGTCTTCCAGCTGCGGCCCGGCGTAGGTATCGATGGGCGCAACGACCAGAAGCGCGCCGGTGGCCGCTGCGGCAAGCATCGGATAAAGCGATGCATCGAACGATGCGCCAAGCGCGTACAGCACACGGTCGTGAGTGGTGATGTCACCTCGGTTACGTACTTCGTCGACCAGCGCTGCGATACCGCGATGCGAAACAGCAACAGCCTTAGGCACTCCCGTCGTTCCAGACGTATGGACGACGTATGCCAGACCGTCGGCGTGCGGGTCTGTGCGCTGGGTGACGTTGCCGCCAAGAACGATCGTCGCGTCAGTGGCAGCGATTGCCCAGAAGTCGCACACGGTGTCCACGCTGCGTTCGCCGGCGAGGGGAACGAAGGTGCCCGCACCGACTCCGTCGGCATGCAGCGCAGATACCTGAGACGCCACGCGCGCCTTGAGATCACCGTAGGTGTACGTGACGGTGCCGTCTGTGAGCGCTGGCCGATCCGGATAGTCGGTGACGGCCTTCTGCCACACGTCCGCCAGGGTGCACTGCTGACGCGCCTGTGATCCCGCGATGGGGGCGGTGTGGACCGCACCCAGTTCAGCGATGCGCTGACCCGGGTGAGCTGCAGCAGCGGTGAGGAAAGTCTTGAGTGTCGAGGCAAGCCGAACGATCGTCGACCGATCAAAGAGCGCCGCGTTGTAGGTAATGGATCCAACGATCGCGCCTCGCTCATCAGCGTGGCATTCGATGTGGATCTCGAACTCACTCGAAACGTGCGCGTACGTCTCGGTTACCAACTCACCGAAATCGAGGTCTGTGACCTGGTTGTCGTCGTTGTCGGTGTAACTCCACGACACCTGCGGCATGCCAGACGCAGCGATGACGTCCTCGAACGGGACATCATCGTGCGCGAAAGCCTCAAGGTCACCGTGACGTACAAGCGCGAGATGTTCGTCAAACGTGCGGGCTTCGTCGACGTCAACGCGAAGGAGAACAAGGTTGACGAACATGCCCACGACGTCGTGTAGCGCTGCCTGGCTGCGGCCGTTGGTCGCGGTGGCTACGACGATGTCGCGGGTATCGCTGAACCGGGACAGTACGACGGCCAGGGCTGCGTGCATGACTACGAGAGGTGTGGTGTCGCCGCCGCGCGCTACGCGACCGATGTCACGCGCCGTGTCCTCGGTGAAGACGAAGGCGACGCTCTCATGCCCCAGGTCCGGTCGCATCCGGCTAGGCGTCATGGGCGCTACGGAATCGAGCCCCGCTAAACGCTCGCGCCAATAACCTGAGCTGCTCGCGTCGGCTGACTGCTGCTGTTCCCACAGTGCAACATCTGCCGGTTGAGCAGGTAGCGAAGTCCACTGAGGCGCGTCTTCGCTGCGTCGTGCGTGATACGCCGCGGTGAAATCGCGTACCAGTGGCGTCACGGACCAGCCGTCTGTCGCGATGTGGTGCAGCACGACAACAGCGGTGATAGCCCGGCCCTCGGGTTCGCGCAGCAATCGCACCCGGATGGGCACCTGCGCCGCAAGATCGAATGGCGTGTCCAACGTATCCGTGATCGCCTGCGTCACGTCGTCGACAGTGTCCACCGCTGGCAGTTCCACGTCGTCCAGAATTTCTTGGTGGGGTACGCCGTCGGCAGAGACGGGATAGCGGGTGCGTAGCGATTCATGGCGAGTCACCACATCGCGCCACGCCAGAGCCAATGCCTCGGTATCGACCTCGTCATTCAATCGCACCACTACCGGGATGCGGTACAGCGATGAATCTCGTTGTGCGGCAGTCCAGATTCGACGCTGTGCGCCGGTCAGTGGAATGAGGTCGCCGCGCTCGACGGTGAACGGTGCGGTGCCTGTGTGGTGTTCGCCGGTGTCGAGCAACTGCGCGAGGGCACGCACTGTCGGGGCCGTAAATACCGCGCGTGGTGCTACACCAAGTTCCGCTGCGAGGGCCGGAACCGTCAGTGAGGTGCCGCCAGCAGCAAAGAAGTTGGTCTCTCGCCCAGCCTCCACACCCAGCAACGTCGTAAAGGCTCGCGCAACTATGCGCTCGGATTCGGCTGTCGGAGCCGCAGATTCAGTGCTTCGATGTTCCTCGACTGCTGTGATGGTAGGCAGGGCTGCCACATCGAGCTTGCCATGATCAGTCGTCGGCAAAATCTCAAGCGCCATGATCGGCATTTGCGCGTAGGTAGGCAGTGCGCGGCGTGCCTCATCGGGGTGGGCGTCACCGACGATATAGCCGCATAGCTGTCCGTCACGCTCGATGACGGCGGCAGCGCTAACCCCGGGAACACTAGTCAGAGCTGTTTCAAGAGCTGCCAGCTCAGTGCGGATGCCGTGAATCTGCACCTGTCGGTCGCGGCGACCGAGGTACACCAGTTGCCCGTCTGCTCGGCGTTGGACGAGGTCACCGGTGCGGTACCGCACCGTGCCTCCTGGTGCCGCGATAAATCGGGTTGCGGTGTTCTCGCTGTCTTCTAGGTATCGGCGCGCAACCGATGTCCCGCTGATGTACAACTCACCGATGCCGCCGTCGGGAACAGCCCGCAGCTGCGCATCGAGGACTTCAACCGTCGTTCCGGGAATGGGGCGTCCTAGGGTGACCGGGCCGTCACCTATCTCGGCGAGTGTCGCGACGATCGTGGTTTCGGTGAGTCCGTAGGCGTTGATGAAGGTGCGCTCGCGCAGCCATGGTGCTGCTGTATGTGCATGCAGCGCTTCGCCACCGACACCGACAACCTGTACGTGGGGCAGCGCATCCGGGTCGAGGGTGCTCAGCACCGAGGGCGTGGAGAGCAGATGGGTGACCTTCTGATCAGCGATGATCTGCTCCAGTGGCGGGCCCGCCGTGACCTCAGGGGGTGCTATCACCAGAGTGGCTCCCGAACCAAACGCCAGCAGCATCTCAAGCAGCGCAGCATCGAAGTGTGGCGAATAGCCGTGCAGCACACGTGATTGCGGCGTGACGCGATAGCGCACCACTGCTTCGTCGACGAGCGTAGCCAACCCCCTGGAGGTGACGGCAACAGCTTTCGGTGCCCCGGTGGTGCCGGAGGTGTGGATGACGTACGCGATGCCGCGCATATCTTCACGGGAGTGGGGCGCGGTGATGGCCGTTCCGGGGCTGTAGGCGGCGCCCAGTTTTGCGATCGCCCACAGTTCGATGATGTGCGCAATACCGCGTGGCGCCGGGATGGGAACCAACCAGCCCGGTCCGGTGCCCTGCGCGGCCAGTTCCACGGCGCGGCGATCTGCAGCCTGGTCTAGCTCGCGGTAGCTGTAGGACCGATCCCCGTCGATGACCGCGACGTTCTCTGCGTAGTCGTGGGCGGTGCGTTCAAAAATCTGCCGCAGGCTGCGTATCGATGGCGGCGGCGCCGTCACACTCTCGGCTGATTCTGGACGTCCCACATCGACGAGCGGAGTGTGCAGTGCGCCCGCGATGGTGGTGAGAACATCGGTGAACACCGTGGTCAGTGCCGTGATGGTGGCCTCGTCAAAGAGGCCCTCATCATAGATGACGCTTCCGACGAGGTGATCGTCGCTGTCTGTGAGGTGCACATGGCAGTCAAACTTGACCGCGGTGCTTTCAGCTGACTCGACCTCGACGGTGAGCCCGTCAGCGAGCATAACTGTTGGGGGCTCGGAGTCGTAACCGAGTACCACCTGGGTATCGGCGACGCCGTTCCACGCGTGTGCGTGACGGAGGGTTTCGGTGTTGCGATCACGCACCGCGGCGATAAACGCAGCAGCAGTGTCGTTGCCGACGCGTACGCGAAGTGGCACCGTGTCCACGAACATGCCGACCGAGCCGTCCAGTGCCGAACGGCTCCGATCCGCTACGGCTGTACCCACAACAACATCGTCGCTGCCACCCAGACGCGCAAGCGTCACGGCCAGCGCTGCATGCAGAACGGTGAACACGCTAGTACGGGCTGCACGTGCCGCCGCAGCCAGCGCGGTACGGATATCGTCTGTGACCGTAAATTCAGCTGTGGTTGCTCGGCCTGTGCGGTGTCCGCTCGTCACGAGTGCCGCGGGTTCGGTGTCAGCGAGGTAGTCCTGCCAGAACCGCTCCCCTACTTCAGCGACGTGCAGGACTTTCGGATCGCGCTGCCACAGCGCGTAGTCGGCGGGCTGAAGAACCGGAGGCCTGCTGGGCTCTGACGGTGCGCCGGCGCTGCGGCCGCGGTACGCGTCGATGAGGTCAGCAATCAATGGTCGCAGCGACCACCCGTCCACGGCGATGTGATGAATCGCCAGCTCAAGATGGTGCGAGGTCGACGTCACCTCGACCAGGTGCAGCCGAACTGGAGGCCCGGCAGCAAGATCAAAGGCGTCATCGGCGATTGGCTCATCGAGATCGATAGAGGCGGTGAAAGTATCGACATCGAGAATGTCTTGCACCGGTTCACCGGACTCATCGAGTGGGTATCGCGTCCGCAAGGCTTCGTGGCGTGCACAGACATCGAGGATTGCGGCGCGCAATGCGTCGACGTCCAGTGGTCCATCGAATCGGAGCGTGGCACCGACGTGATAGGCGTCTGAGTCAGGGTTCAGCTGGTGCGCTGCCCACACGCGGTACTGGCTGCGGGTCAACGGGATCGTCTCCGGACGAACCCGCGCGATCAGAGGCGGCAATACCGGGCTCGGCCCGACTTCGGATTCGACAATGCCGTCAATGTGCGCGGCCAACTCGGCAATTGTTGGCTGCTCAAATACCTCCCGTACCGCAACCTCAACACCGCAGTACGCTTCAATCCGCGTCGCCAATCGTGTGGCGATCAGCGAGTTTCCACCGAGATCGAAGAAGCTGCGGTGCGCGTCACGAACGGGCTCACCAAGGACGTCACCGAAGGCGGCCGCGACAGCACGCTCGGTATCAGTGGCGACTTCACGCGTGATAGCCGCTAGCTGTGGAACCGGCAGAGCTAAACGATCTAACTTGCCGTTAGTGGTGCGTGGAAGCGCGTCCAGGACTATGGCACGGCCAGGAACCAGGTGTGCGGGAAGGGACGCGCGTGCGTGGTCAAGCATCTGCTGTTCGGTGGTGTCACCGGTGACATAGGCGACGAGGGTCGGTCCGGCCGAGAGATCCTGCAACACCACGACGGCGCGTTCAACGCCCGGTGCGCGCACCAGCTCGGCCTCGATTTCGCGCGGTTCTACTCGGTATCCGCGCACGCTGAGCTGGCCGCCGACGCGGCCAAGATATTCCAGGGTGCCGTCGGCACGGCGCCGTGCGCGATCGCCAGTGCGGTACATCCGGTCGCCATCGCCGAAAGGGTTGGCGATGAATCGCTCGCTGGTGAGATCGCTGCGGCGGTGGTAGCCCTGCGCGAGTTGTGTTCCCGCCACATAGATTTCGCCGATCGCACCGGGACGCGCGGGTGCCAGCGCCTGGTCCAGGACGTACACCTCAAGCCCTGCGAGTGCCATGCCAATAGACGGCGCTGAGTCGATGTCGCGGTGGGTCACGTGCACGGTGGTTTCGGTAATGCCGTACATGTCGACAGCACGCACGTGCGGGTGCCTCGCTGCCCAGTCGAGCACCATCGGTCGATCCAGTGCTTCACCACCGAAGATCAGTAGCCGCACCGATTCGGGTAGCTGCGTGTCGGCGATCTGGCTGAACGCACTGGTGGTTTGGTTGACGATAGTGACCTGTTCGCGGCGCAGCAGCGCCAGGAAGTCTTCTGGCGAGCGAGTGCGGTCGCGGTCGATCAGCACGACGCGCCCGCCGCTGGTTAGCGGCCCCCATAGTTCCCACACGGCAAAGTCGAAAGCGATTGAATGGAAGAGGGTCCAGGTATCGCTGTCGTCATATCCCATAACGGTGCGAGCGTTGGCGAGGAGCGAAAGTACCGCGCTGTGCTCGATCCGCACACCTTTGGGTTCTCCCGTCGAACCCGAGGTGTAGATCAGGTAGGCAAGCCCGTCGACAACCTTCGGTAGCGGCGCCGAGCCGACGGCCGTCGCGGGAACTGTAGTGAAACCCTCTGCCAGTTCGTCGCTATCGGTGATGACGACTGCTGCGTGGCAGTCGCCGATCAGTCGGCGCCGGCGCTCGACGGGGTGGCTGGCGTCCAGCGGCAGGTATGCGGCACCAGCACGCAACACCGCGAGTAGCGCGATCGGTAATTCAGCACTGACTGTCAGGGACACCGCGACGATGTCGCCGCTAGTTACGCCTGCCTCCACGAGTGCGGACGCTAAGGCGCGCGAGCGTTCGTCCAGGCTGCGATAGGTCAGTGATGAATAGGGCGCGCGGACCGCGACCGCTTCGGGGTCTACGGCTGCTGCATGCTCGAATGCGTCGACCAGCGTGAGGAATTCGCTGGTAGCTGCCGGGACAGAACCCTCGCTACTTCGCAGTACCGTGTGCTCCACAGCGGTCAGTGCGTCGATGCGTGCAAGCGGGAGCTGCGGGTCGGCGGCAATATCGCCCAGGACACTAATCCAGCGCTGGATCCAGCCCTCGATGGTGCCGCGCTCGTAGATCGCTTCGGGGTAGATGAACCAACCGCCGAGCGCTCCCGGATCACCGGGGATCGCACCGAGGTTGATTTCCAGGTCGAAACGCGCCACCTGTAACGGGTGCTCTTCAATACGAACCGGCAAACCCTCGATATCTGAAGGAACGTCAGTGTCGTAATTATCGAACGCAAAAATCACTTGGAACAGCGGATGCCGAGTAGCGTCGCGAACCGGATCCAGTGCCGTAGCAACACGGTCGAAGGGCACCTCAGCGTGCGCGAACGCCGCGAGCACCGTCTCTCGAGTAGCGGACAGTACCTGCGCGAAGGTTGCGTCTGGCGTGATGTGTGAGCGCAGCGCAACGGTCCCGACGAATGTGCCGACGAGGTCGTCGAGCACGGGATCGTAGCGGCCTGCGGTGGGGGCACCGATCGCGAAATCATCTGCGCCGGTGATCTTGTGGACCGCGACAGCGAGCGCCGCATGCAACACCATGAACAGGGTGGTGTTGGTGCTCGACGCGATCTTCTCTAGTTGCTCAACAGTCCGTGCGGGCAACGTGATCGGTGCCTGGGTGGCGCGGAGCGGACCGGTGTGCGGACGAGCGTGATCCGCGGGTAGATCCACCATGTGCGGCATGCCGTCCAGCGCAGACTTCCAGTAGGCAAGTTCGCGGGCTTCTTGATCGGCAAGCAGGTACTGCCAGCGCGCAAAGTCCCCGTATTCGATGGGCAGCGGCTGCCACTGCGGGGCTCCACCATTGACTCGTGCCACGAACGCCTCACGAAGGTCGCGGACAAGCGGCGCGATGGAGAGTCCATCGAACGCAATGTGGTGGAAGACGACGACGAACTGGTAGCCGCGCGCGGTATCAATGACGCCGACGCGTACTGGAAGTTGGTGCGCGAGATCGAATCCGCGGCCCGTGAACTCTGCAACGTCATTAGCGTTCAGGTATTCGAGGGTTACTTGCGCAGGTCCGGACACCTGTCGCGGCTGCCCATCGACCATATCGATGACGGTGCCGAGCACTCGATGTCGGACGATGACGTCACCGATGGCCTGCTGCACCACAGCGAGGTCGGGGCGCGCGTCCACGTGGATGGAGAACGGCAGGTTGTATGCGGCGTCGTCCACTTGGCTGGCGATCCACAGCCGTAGCTGTGCGGGTGAAAGCGGCGCCGTCTTCTCGTCACTGTGGACAAGTGCGGGGCGATCGCTCGGTACCTCCGCGACATACGCGGCGAGGTCAGCGGCGGTGGGGTGATCGAACAGATCACGCACGGTGAGGCGACGCCCCGTTGCCCTACTCAATCGCCCGATCACCTGAGCACCAGTCAACGAGTTGCCACCGAGACTAAAGAAGTCGGTGGTGGCACCAACGACTCCGTGACTGCTGCCAGTCACATCGGCGATTACGTCAACGATGAGCTGCTCAAGTGCGCTTTCCGCAGCACGTGACTGCGGCAGTTGCGGATTAGGCAAGGCGGCGCGGTCGATCTTTCCGGTGACCGTCAGTGGGACGTCGTCGAGTGCCACGACGACGGGAACCATGTACCGCGGCAGGTGCGCCGCACAGTGATCCCTGATCGAACCCAGGGCAGCGGCATCGCCCACGTCAAGGCGCGCGCCATGAACGTAACCCACCAGAGTTTCGTCACGGATTACGGTTGCCGCGATATCGACCAACGGTGCCGCAGAAAGCACCGCATCAATTTCGCCGAGCTCAATCCGGTAGCCGCGCAGCTTGACCTGACTATCGGCACGGCCAACAAATTCAAGATGCAGCGCGCTGTCATAGCGCACCAGGTCACCGGTGCGGTACATGCGGGCACCACCTGGGCCCGCAACAAAACTTGAGGCTGTGAGGCCGGGTCGGTTCCAGTAGCCACGTGCCAAACAGTCACCGAGCAGATACAGCTCCCCCACTACTCCCGGCGGCACCGGTCGCAGTTTTCGATCAAGGACCAGTACCGACGTGCCTGGCACGGGAGAGCCCAGGGTGGGGGTTGCCTTCGCGTCCAACGCGTCTGAAACCAGTGTGGTGACGGTTGCTTCGGTGGGCCCGTAACCATTGACTACTATCGCGTGTGGCTGGAAGCGGGTGACTAGTTCCGCAGGTAACGCTTCGCCACCAAGTTCGAGGACGGTAAGGTGGTCAAGTTCGCCGAGCGTCGCCGCGACAGAAGGCGTGAGAACGGTGTGCGTGACTCGCTGTTCGTTGATGAGCGCCGTCAATTCCGCACCACCGACGACGTCCTGCGGTGCGACGACGAGAGTTGCTCCCGCAGTAAAGGCGAGAAGCGACTCTTCCAGGGAAATATCGAACGAGGGTGAAGCGAACTGCAGGACCCGGCCGGAGCGGGGCACCTGGTACACGTGATCGCGCGCAGCAGCGAGTCCAGCAAGTCCGCGGTGGGTAGCGAGCACGCCCTTCGGGACTCCCGTCGACCCAGAGGTGTACAGCAAATATGCGGCCGCATCCAGGTGAAGTGCCGGGTACTCCCCATCCTGGCTGACGACATCGCTGCCGGAAACATCGATGACGCGGTAGCGCTCGGGCACCGTGACCGCGCTGTCAACTCCCCCACCCGTGACGACGAGAGCGGCGTCGCTATCGGCAAGCATGTGCTCGATACGGTGCGCCGGGTAGGTGGGGTCGATCGGCACGAACACCCCGCCGACGACTGCGACTGCCCACCGGGCAATAACCGCGTCAGCTCCACGTGGAAGCAGTACCGCGACACGGTCTTCCACCTCAATGTTCTGGGCGCGCAGCCTGCTAGCT
>JAAYXN010000248.1 GCA_012515885.1 Rhodococcus sp. (in: high G+C Gram-positive bacteria) | reverse complement strand
GATCCTGGTCTTCGCACTCGCTGCGGGGCTGATCAGCTCGCCGGTGTTCGCCCAGGACAATGTCCGCCGCCAGCTCGTGGTCGGCGACGTCGTAACCGGGACGCTTAATTCTGAAACCTTTGTGCAGGTGTATTCTATCGCTGCGAGCGCCGGGGACACCATCACGATTGACGTGACGACGGAAGTCGAAGAACTGGCGCCGGTCGTGATTGTGACCAACCAACAGGGGAACGTCGTCGCCTCCGACCTCGACCTCGACAGCCCAACGACCGCATCCATCGCTGACATCAACATCCCCGCGACCGGAACCTACTACATCGCCGTCATGCGCTCCAGTGGCGCCGAAGGGGATGCCGAGGGTGAGTTCACACTGCGGCTGAGCGGCCTTCAGCAGGTCGGCGGGCAGATGGTGACGCTCCCGGACGGCGGCCTGCTTTTCGAGCTGACGTGGAACGCCGCGGTCAACCTCAACCTTGAGGTGCGCGACCCAGTCGGCGGGACGGTGCACGCCTTCCAGCTTGGCACGCCCAGCGGCGGGACGCTTGATGTAGATGTGAACGGCACCTGCGAGACCGCGACCGCCAACGCCCCGACCGAAACTATCGCGTGGCCGCAGGGCGACGTGCCCGCCGGCAGCTACGAGATCATTGTGTATTACGTCGATACATGTGACGTCGGCGGGCCGCAGGTCTTCACCATCAGCGCCAGCGCCAACGGCGACGAGCCGGAGACCATCACCGGTACGCTGAACCCAGGCCAGCAATACGTCGCGCGTCTGCAGCTTGCCACCGACACAGGCTGGGATCTGGTTAACGGCGGCATCCCGGCCGGGCTGAATTTCTCGCAGTTCGCCAACCTGCTCGGCCAGGCGGAGCCGATCGCGACCGGCAGCACCGTTTCCGGGCTGATCACCAACAGCACGCCTGCCCAGGCGTTCAGCTTCGAGGCCACCGCCGGCACGACGGTCGATGTCGTGGCGGAAGCGCAGTCTGGCAGCCTGGACACCGCGCTCGCGCTGTTCGGGCCGGATAACACCTCATTGGCGACCAACGAAGACGCCAACGAGAACACCACCGACTCGGCGCTGAACGCTACGCTGCCCGACGACGGCACCTACACCGTGATCGTCAGCCGCTATGCCCTGTCGATTGGCGGGACCGAAGGCGAATACACGCTGACCGTCACTGAGACGGGCGGCGCTCCCGACGCGGGCGATGGCGCTGTGACCGGCACCCCGCCCGTAATCACCGATGGCACGCCGGTGACCGGCGGGCTGGCCGATGTGGATGTGCCGCAGGGCTCGATTGAGGTCGCCCTGACCTGGAACACGTTCGCAGACGTGCAGCTTCTGGTTCGCGACCCGAACGGCGACTCGGTCTATGACGACCAGGAACAGGTGACCAGCGGCGGGACGCTGGCGCTGGCGGGCAACGTCGGCTGCCTGAACCCGACTAACACACCAGTGTCGTACATCTACTGGCCCGCGAACCGGCTGCTCCCTGGCACGTACGAGATCGAAGTCTGGCACCAGAACGCGTGCGAAGACACCGCCCCGGTGACGTTCGATCTGTCGGTCACGGTGCTGGAACAGACCGTTCTCAACACCCAGCAGCAGATTGCCCCTGACGCGCGCTTCATAATCACGTTTGATGTTCAGCCGGACGGCACGGCGACTGCTGGCCCCGGTGGGTTCTTCAACATGACTAACGCTGCGTCGCTGAACTTCCAGACGCAGCTTGACAGCGCGACGCCTATGGCGTACGGCTCGTCGGTCTCTGGCAGCATCACGGCGCAGCAGCGCTACCAGCTCTACTCGTTCGAGGCGCAGCAGGGCGACGTGATCACCGCCGTGATGAACGCGACCGGCGGCACACTCGACCCGGCGATGTACCTGATCTCGCCGGATGGCATCCAGGTTGCGTTTAGCGACGACATCGTGCCGGGCGAGAACCGTAACGCCGCCATTGAGGATCAGACGCTCGCCTTCACCGGCACGTACTACCTGATCGCCACGCACTACGGCCTGCAGGTCGGCGGCACGTACGGAACCTACACGCTTGATCTCGTGCTCGAATAAGCGCGAACCGGCCTTCAAACGCACGTCCCGCGCCCGCCAATCAGCCGATTGGCGGGCGCTTTTTTCGACTGCGCCACTCTAACCAAAAGTTGACAGATTAGAACGTCTGTGCTATTCTCTAAACATCACACCATCGGCGCAACTGCCCGAAAAACATGGGACGGAGATTAAGCGATGCCAGACGAGGCCCGCCTGAAAGCACTGGATAATACGGTTAGCGAGCTGACGAAACGATATGGAGACGGGACCATCGTCCGCCTGGGCGACGTATCGCATCTCCAGGTTGATGTCATCTCGACCGGATCGCTCGCTATCGATCTCGCGATCGGCGTTGGGGGGATCCCGCGCGGGCGCGTGACTGAAATTTACGGGCCGGAAAGCTCCGGCAAGACGACCCTCTGCCTGCACACCATTGCCGAGGCGCAGCGGATGGGCGGCGTGTGCGCGTTCGTCGACATGGAGCACGCGCTCGATCCAGTCTACTCGCAGCGGCTTGGCGTCGATGTGGACAATCTCTACATTTCCCAGCCGGATACCGGCGAGCAGGCGCTGGAGATCACCGACGCGCTGGTTCGTAGCGGCGCGGTTGACGTAGTGGTGCTGGATAGCGTCGCCGCGCTGGTTCCGCGTGCGGAGCTTGAGGGTGAAATGGGCGACAGCCATATGGGCCTTCAGGCGCGGCTCATGAGCCAGGCGCTCCGCAAGCTGTCCGGCGCGATCAAGCAGTCGAACTGCGCCGTCCTGTTCACCAACCAGCTTCG
>JAAYXN010000247.1 GCA_012515885.1 Rhodococcus sp. (in: high G+C Gram-positive bacteria) | reverse complement strand
TCCTCTGGGTATCGTCCTCCAGCTACCCGCCGCCAGCTACCCGGATCCCAGATTCAAGCCCAAAAAAGGCATGAAAAAACCGCCACACCTAAAAGGTGGGCGGTTGATCATTTACCAAGCGATGAGCTTAGAGAGGACGAACCTGCTGAGCCTGTGGGCCCTTAGCACCTTCGCCAACCTCGAACTCAACTGGCTGGTTCTCCTCGAGAGTACGGAAGCCGTTGCTCTGGATCTCGGAGTAGTGAACGAAGACGTCGGCAGAGCCGTCGTCCGGAGCAATGAAGCCGAACCCCTTCTCGGAGTTGAACCACTTCACGGTGCCCTCAGCCATGTTTATAACCTTCCTGGCATGTTCGGCGGGCAGCCGGTCGGCCACCCGAGTCGTCTCACACGAGACGTTATCTGAACTTCCAGAAAAGGATGTCCAAACGCTCGCACTATCGATTTGCGAGCGTGGAAACACAACACAAAACTTACGACCAACAACAGTCAACCACAGACCAGCAGCTTTGGCGAGTCCAGGAGAACGCGGTGTACCCGCAGATCAGTCGGTCGCAGCAAGCCGAACAAACGCTTCGACGTCGAGTTTCTCGCCTCGCTGCGTCGGGTCAATTCCAGCAGCACGTAGGCGACGTTCCGCCTCTGCCGGTGAGCCAGCCCACGTCGCCAACGCCGCCCGCAACGTCTTTCTGCGCTGCGCGAACGCCGCATCAATGACGGCGAACACCTTGCGTCGATGCTCGCTGTCTTGGTTCCACGGCGCCTGCTCGTAGCGGTCCACCCGCACCAAACCGGACTCGACTTGCGGGACCGGCCAAAACACTGCGCGGCCTACCGCCCCGGACCGTTTGACGGTGCCGAAAAAATTCGCCTTCACACTCGGGACGCCATAGATTTTGCCGCCGGGGCTCGCCGCCAACCGGTCAGCAACTTCGGCCTGCACCATCACCAGTGCGGTGCGAATCGACGGCAGTTCCGCCAGCAAATGCAGCAGGACCGGCACCGCAACGTTGTACGGCAAGTTCGCTACCAGCGCAGTCGGTGCACCCGGAATCTGATCTGCCGTCACCCGCATCGCGTCCTCACCGACGACGGTGAGCCGATCAGCAAGCTCAGGTGCGCGGTCAGTGACCGTCTGCGGCAGCCGGGCCGCGAGCTTCGGGTCAATCTCGACAGCCACGACCTGATCGACGACATCGAGCAGCGCCAACGTCAGCGATCCCAAACCCGGGCCCACTTCCAGCACCGTGTCCTGGCGGCCAACGCCAGCCGCAGCGACAATGCGCCGGACCGTATTGGCGTCATGCACAAAGTTTTGGCCAAGCGTCTTCGTCGGACGAACCCCGAATTCTTCGGCCAGGGTGCGTACCTCGGCCGGGCCGAGCAGCGCCGCCTGCCCCCTGGGGGCAGACACGTCGGAAGGGAGTTCGGCGTCAGTCACGACAGAAAACTTAACGCACCCGGCGACTAGCGAACGCCAATGCGGCTAGAGCACGACGGCCACGCACCCCAACCCTGCGTCTGCTGAGTGCGGGTTGCGATCGCGATCTGCTCTTCGCGGGTAGCCAGGTCAGCACGCGGCGCATACTTCAACCCGCCCTGGCGCTGCCAGGTGTTTTGGTCGAACTGCACACCGCCGTAATAGCCGTTTCCGGTGTTGATATTCCAGTTGCCGCCCGCTTCACACTGCGCGAGCGCATCCCAGATCGCACCGTTTTGAACTGGCGGAACTTCCGTGCCGGGCTTGGCGCCGACGCGGACAGTCTTGGGGGTTGCGTCCGTGACGACGGTCGCACCGGTTTCTACTCGGCCCACTTCCTGCCCGTTGACCTTGTGCACCTCGAACGTCACATCCTGGACACCCGGAACACCCGGGTCCTCGACCACGGTGCGGCTCATGTTGAGCGTCGGATCCTCAATGCGGTTCTCCGACGGCTCCAGCGGCAGCGTCTCGACAATGCTTTCGCGGCGATCACGAGTGACCGTGATTTCCATACCCTCACTCAAGGCGCTGTTCGCGGCCGGAGTCACCGTGTCTGCCTGCTCCAGTGGCGCACCGATCACAGCCAAGAACTCGCGGACCGTCGGCGCGGCCCGGCGCACCGTCTCCGCGGGAGCACCGCCATCGCTGAGCGAGACCGACATCGGATTCAAGACATCCAGCGCGGCACCTTCGAGCGGCAGACGCTGACCACGGGATGCGGACACGTGCACGTCGCCGGCGAGTTCAAACTGATCCAGCGCCTCGTCGACAGTGGTGGCGGTGGTCCACACCGTGCGCTCCTGGCCGTCAACGGTCAGCACCACTTCCTTCGCGCGACGCAACACCAAGGTGTCGCCGTGCGCGATAGAAGCGTTCTCAGCGGGCGCGACGACGTCACGCTCACGAATTGGGTAGCCCGCGTCAGCGAACGCTGACCCCACTGACGACGTCATCGTGCTCAGCGAGATTCGCTCGCCATCAACATCGAGAGTGACCGTCTTGTGCCGGGCAACCGCCGTCGCGCCCCCCACGATGAGGGTCAGCAGCAACGCGGCCACTACCGCATACAGAAGCGGTGAGCGCGAGGAGTTGATTTTCGCGAACGTAGACATCGAGAAGGGGCCTTTCGTCAGCGGAGTCCAAGTTTGCGGGTACATGATGGCCAGGCGCCCCACCCCTGAGTGGCCTGTACCTTCTCGGCAGTAGCGATCTGTTGTTCGCGCGTAGCGAGGTCGGCTCGTGGAGCGTACTGGGTGCCCCCGAACCCTGCCCAGGTCTGCTGGGTGAACTGCAGTCCGCCGAAGAACCCGTTACCGGTGTTGATCGCCCAGTTGCCGTTCGATTCGCACTCGGCGATCGCATCCCACGTGCTTGAACGCGGCGACTGCTTGGTACCGACCCGCACCCGGGCTGGTTCTGGTTCCCGGACCACAGTGGACTTAATTTCGCGCCGATCCACTTCCTGACCATTCACGGACTGGATGGCTAGTTCGACAGTGCGCTCACCGGGCGCGCCGGGCTCTTCAACGACGGTCGTCCCGTGATCGAGAGTCGGATCTTCGACGCGATCCTGCGGCGGATCAATCGCCAACGTTTCCTTGTGTTCAACAGTGCGGTCCCGGGTGACAGTCACCTCAAGCCCATCAACAAGCGGGGTGTCAGCAGCCGGCTCAACAGTGTCGGACTGGTTGAGCCCGAGGCCCTGGATCGCCAGCAACTGGCCCACAGTGGGCGCTGCGGCGCGCAATTCGGTCGTCGGTTCCGCGCCATTAGTCAGGCGGATCAGCTTCGGGTGGTGCACATCAAGGGACGTGCCCTCCAAGGGCAGACGCGTCGACCGTGACGCGGACACATACACGTCGTCAGCAAGCTCGAACTGTGCCATCGCCTCGTCGACGGTGAGCGCTGTCGTCCACACGCTCTGCTCGCGGCCATCGATCGTCAACTCGATCTGGCGTGCACGTCGCAACACGACGGTGTCGCCGTCGTCAATGGACGCGTCCGCTGCGGGTGCAACGGCGTCGCGCTCCCCGATCTGGTAGCCCGCTGCGTCGAGGACTCCGCGTACATCCGAAGCCAGGGTGTTCACCGACGTTGCTTGACCATCGACATCAACAACCACCGTCTTGTGGCGTACGACGACGAATGCCCCACCCACGATGAGTGTTGCGAGCATGGCGCCAATGACGGTGAGGAGCAGTGGCGATTTCGCAGCGTTCAGTTTGGCTAGTGGTGACACGGGCATAATCCAATACGGGAGACTACTTGATAACGGCACGGTAACGAATCGGCGATTATCTAGCAACCACCCGCGGTTTTCGGCGACCTTGCGACATCGCCTCGTGACCTTGGAGCCGCAGCGCACGGCATTGTTCGCTTAGCTAAAGGTGACGTTCACCTCGCGAGCATCGATCCGGAAATATCAGTCCGTGAAAGCCGGAAGAGAGTAGACGCGCTCAGCGTTGGCAGTGGCGGCAGCGGCAAGCGCCGTCGCCGACTGGTCACGAACATCTGCAAGCGCACGCACCGTGTACGGCAAGCAGTACGGCTCGTTAGGTGCGCCGCGGAAGGGATGCGGGGTCAGGAACGGGGCATCGGTCTCCACCAGCAACTGCTCGTCTGGAACCAGCGTCGCCGCCTCACGCAGCGCCTTCGCATTCTTAAAACTCACCGTTCCGGAAAAACTCAGCACGTAGCCAGCATCAATGCACTCTCGTGCCATCTCCGGGCCCGACGAGAAGCAGTGGAAGATCACCGTCTCCGGCGCCCCCTCTTCCCGCAGAACGCGCAGAACATCCGCGTCAGCGTCACGGTTATGGATCATCAGCGGCTTACCCAGGCGCTTCGCAAGATCAATATGCCAACGGAAGCCCTCGACCTGCTCATCGACTTCCGCGCAGCCCTCCAGCTTGCCGGGCCAGAAAAAATCGAGTCCCGTTTCACCGACCGCCACCACACGCGGGTCAGACGCCAACCGTTCAATCTCAGCGCGCACCGGCTCATCGAGCACGTTCGCGCGGGTCGGGTGGATCGCCACCGCCGCGTACACACGCTCATCCCACCGTGCGGCATCAACGGCGAAGCGGGCGCCCGCCAAATCGTCAGCCACCGTCACAACCCGCCCCACGCCGACGCTTGCAGCGCGATCAACAATTACAGCCACACTCTCCGCATCCGTAGCGCCACACGCATCCAAGTGTGTGTGGGCGTCAACGAGTGGCGACAACGGTTCGGGCAGATCAGGGGCAGGACGGTCCGCACTCATAGAAGCCATTGTGTCGAATCTGATCAGGCGGCGCGCCAGTGGCACCTTCCTTCTCCCCGTGCAGTCCGCCAGAATCGCCCCATGACACGACACGGCAGCACACTCCCCCAGTCGGTGATCGCTATTACTGGTGGTGCCCGCGGCATCGGACGTGAAATCGCGCAGACGCTCGCCGCGCGCGGTGCACGCGTCGCGATCGGTGACATCGAGGGCGCCAGCGAAGCCGCCAGCAACCTCGACGGTGACCTACGCGGGTTCCGCGTCGACGTCACCGACC
>JAAYXN010000246.1 GCA_012515885.1 Rhodococcus sp. (in: high G+C Gram-positive bacteria) | reverse complement strand
GTCGTCGTTGACGCCGCCGCCGCCGCGCCGTACGCGCACATCGACCTTGACGAACTGGGCGCCGACGTCGTTGCCGTGAACGCTCCCGCCTGGGGCGGCCCGCAGGTCGGGGCATTGGCGTTTCGCGATCCCTCACTGCTCGACCGGATCCCCGCTGTCTCACTCAACCCGTTTGCTCGCGGACCAGAACGCCTCGAAGTCGGCGCCCACCAGTACGCCATGCTGGCCGGTTTGACGACGTCAGTGGACTTTCTCGCCAACCTCGATGACACCGCGACGGGCACACGCCGCGAAAAGTTGGAGACATCGATCAGCTCCCTCATGGACTACCAGGACGGCCTGTTCGATCATTTGATGGCATCGCTCAAGCGGCTGCCGCACGTCATGGTGATCGGAAAATCACCGAGCCGCGTGCCTACCTTGAGTTTCACCGTCAACGGGGTGCCGGCGGAGAAGGTGACGGCGTTCCTCGCGGACCGGCGCATCGCGACCGTCTGCGGTGGCCCGGGCAGTTCACGACTGCTCGACGCACTCGGCGTCAACGACGAAGGCGGAGCGGTGACGATCGGATTGGCTCCCTACACAACGCGCTACGAAATCGACCAGCTCACCAAGGAACTCGCTGAGCTCGGCTAGTGGGGTTCACCGAACCCGCAGAACCACTTTCCCGACGGTGTCGGCAGCATCGAGCATCCGGTGCGCCTGCGGGGCATCAGTGATCGGCAGTTCCGCGTGGATGATGGGGACAACCTCGGCGCGTTCGATCATCGGCCACACCTTCGTCCGCACCTGCTCGATAATTTCCCCTTTACTGTGGCGACCCGAAATGGGGCGTCCACGCAGGCCGGCGGCATAAATCTGGCCACGTTTAGGGAGCAGTTTGCCGAGGTTGATCTCGCCGTTCAGTCCGCCCTGCAAGCCGATGATGCATAGCCGACCGTCCACGGCGAGGGCGTCGATATTGCGATCTAGATAGGCGGCGCCCATGTTGTCGAGAATGACGTCGGCGCCGTGGCCGTCGGTGGCGTCGTCAAGTGCTGCCACGAAATCGGACTCGCGGTAATTGATAGTGATATCCGCACCCAACTCGCGGCACCTCTCAAGTTTGCCCTCAGAACCAGCGGTAACAGCGACCCGCGCACCCAGCGCTTTCGCGACTTGAATTGCGTGCGTACCGATTCCGCTGCCACCGCCATGAACCAAAAACACCTCGCCGCGCTCAAGTTTGGCGTTCATCACGATGTTCGACCACACCGTCGCGGCAACCTCCGGCAGCGCCGCAGCAGCAGCCAAGTCAAGGCCATCGGGAATTGAAAGCAGTTGCGCGGCAGGCACCGCGACCTTCTCTGCGTAGCCACCACCGGAAAGCAGGGCGCACACGGCGTCCCCGACGTTCCATCCTGTAACGCCGTCGCCGAGGGCGGCGATAGTCCCAGAACATTCGAGTCCGAGGATGTTGCTCGCTCCCGGCGGCGGTGGATAGAAGCCCTGTCGCTGAAGAAGATCGGCGCGATTGACCGCTGTCGCCGTCACGTCGATGAGGACTTCGCCGACGGCTGGTTTCGGGTCATCTTGCTCGATCCAGTGCATAGCGTCCGGATTGCCCGGTTTTGGGACCGAAATCGCATACATGATGCCGACGATAGCGCATGGGCGAATTCGAAATATGTTGTTACGATTTACAGAAGCGGTACGGGGGTACTGGAATCTCACCACCGTAAAGAGTGCTGAACCACCCTTATGATGTGGGATGTGTCAGCAGAACGTAGTGATGTCGAGTATCCAGCCCCATGGCTCACAGCCGACGAGATGAGGGCCTGGCGGGGCTACATGGACGGCAATCAGCGGCTGATGAGTGTGCTCAATCGAGATCTCCAGGAAGCGCACGGATTGTCGCTCGCGGACTACCGAATTTTGGTGTTCCTATCCGAATCTGAGGATGGGTCGCTGAGGATGAGTAGTCTCGCCGACGGAATCCTGTCGTCGCGCAGTCGGCTCACCCATCAGATCCGCCGTATGGAAATGGATGGGTTGGTGAAGCGAGACAGCTGCGTCGAGGATGGTCGTGGTGTGCGCGCGATTATCACCGACGAAGGCCGTCGCCGTCTCTCTGAGGCGGCACCTACTCACGTTGCTGGGGTGCGCTCTAACCTCATCAATCTCCTCACGAAGACGCAGCTCAAAGTCCTCGCCGAGGTGTTTGAGCGTGTCGATAAGGCTGCCAGCAGCCGCTAACCGTCCCACGCGTAAGTGCATCGAGGTATGCCATTTGACGGGGCATATCACCGGACCGCTAGGATCATGAACGGAAGCGTGGCAGAGCGGCCGAATGCACTCGCCTTGAAAGCG
>JAAYXN010000245.1 GCA_012515885.1 Rhodococcus sp. (in: high G+C Gram-positive bacteria) | reverse complement strand
CCTGTTCGACGAGATCGAGAAGGCGCACCAGGAGATCTACAACACGCTCCTGCAGGTGCTCGAAGATGGCCGTCTCACCGACGGTCAGGGACGCACGGTCGACTTCAAGAACACCGTGCTGATCTTCACCTCGAACCTGGGTACTTCGGACATTTCGAAGGCTGTTGGCCTCGGCTTCACGCAGGGCAGCGGCAACGAGTCGAACTACGAGCGGATGAAGCTCAAGGTTCACGACGAGCTCAAGAAGCACTTCCGTCCTGAGTTCCTCAACCGTATCGACGACATTGTTGTCTTCCACCAGCTCACCAACGAGCAGATCGTTCAGATGGTGGATCTGATGATCGGTCGCGTCGAGACTGCGCTGAAGAACAAGGACATGGACATCGAGGTCAGCGAGCTGGCGAAGTCGCTGCTCGCTAAGCGCGGCTTCGATCCGGTGCTTGGTGCGCGTCCGCTGCGTCGCACCATTCAGCGTGAGATTGAGGACCAGCTGTCGGAGAAGATCCTCTTCGGTGAGGTTGGCCCCGGCGAGATCGTCTACGTCGACGTTGAAGGTTGGGATGGTGAAGGCTCCGGTGAGGACGCCAAGTTCACCTTCCGCGGAGAGCCGAAGCCGGTCACCGTTCCGGACGAGATCCCGGACGATTTGGCGAAGTCGGCAGCCGGCGACGAATAGTCGCCCGCTCTAGATATACGAGAAGGCGGACGAACCCCCTTAGGGTTCGTCCGCCTTCCACGTTGGTGGGCGCATCGTCCGCCCTGTGGGGACTATGTCACGACGTATCCGCTAGATCGATACACCATGACGGTGTGCCCAGGGAATAGGTTGGGTGTTAGCGGGTACGCACATAGTGACCCCGATGCAGACCACTTACTGACGCGAGGAGAAAAATATGCCGACTCGTAGCGCACGCACCGCGTGGACAGGTTCATTGCAAGAAGGAAGCGGACAGGTTGAGCTGACCAGCTCAGGTCTGGCCACCTTCAACGTCTCGTTCCCGAAGAGGGTTGCGGACGACGCGGGCGGAGCCACCAGCCCCGAAGAGCTCATTGCCGCAGCGCACGCGTCATGTTTCGCGATGCAACTGTCGGCGCTGATCGGGGACGCGGGAGCAACCGTGCAGAACTTGGACGTGCGTGCCGACGTTTCCTTGGGTCCGGACGATCCGGGATTCAAATTGACCGCTATCGCGCTGACCGTCCGCGGTGAAGTAGAAGGCTTAGATGCTGCTGCGTTCGCGGAGACGGCGCAGGCTGCGAAGGAAAGCTGCCCGGTCAGCAAGGCCCTTACCGGCGTTGAGATCACCCTGGATGCGGCACTCGAAACTTAAGTTAAACGCACTAGGGTGGCTGTCGGCTGAACAATTCAGCCGACAGCCACCCTAGTTTGTGTGTAGGTACTTACGCTTTGACGTCGAGGACAACTTCGAATTCGAGAAGCGACGCACCGGAGGCAACTGGCTTGCGTGCTTCACCGGCGTGCGCGTCCTTCGCTCGTCCGTCACGCCAGGCTGCGAACGATTCTTCGTCTTCCCACTGTGTGACGACGAAGTAGCGGTTTTCACCTGCGGTGGGGCGCAGGAGTTGGAAACCGAGGAATCCGGGGGAGCCCTCGACGGTTCCTGCGCGGGCTGCGAAGCGTTTTTCGAGCTCCGGGCCAGCGCCTTCAGGGATCTCAATTGCGTTGATCTTCACCACTGCCATGCCGCGAGACTACTCCGCTACGGTTGCTGACGTGGACCTACACCCGTTGCGTGACGAAGGTGGCAGTGGCGGACCGATTCTTGTGCTGCATGGGTTGATGGGTAGTGCCCGGACGTGGGATCGGCATCTGCCGTGGTTGCGGACGTTGGGCCACGTGTTCACGTTCGATGCGGCTGGTCATGGGCGTCCAGCGCCGACCGAGTTGACGACGGAAGCGTTTGTTGACGATCTCGCGAACCACCTCGATGCTGCCCGGGCGCGAGGCTGGTTCAGTGAGCCGCTGAATGTCATTGGTCATTCGATGGGCGCCCTGCATGGCTGGGTGTTGGCGTCGAGCCGTCCAGATTTGGTGCGGGCCCTCGTCGTGGAGGACATCGCCCCTGATTTTCGTGGACGCACCGCGGCGAATTGGGCGGCGATGATCAAGGCTTGGCCGCAACCGTTTCCTAGCGCGGACGCGATGCGCGAGTTCTTCGGCCCGGTCGCGGGCCAGTACTTTCTGGAGTCTTTTGAGCGCCGCGACGACGGCTGGTACCTGCATGGCGACGTCGATACGTTCCGCGATATTTCCGAAGAGTGGGGCACCCGCGATTTTTGGCAGCAGTGGCGAGACGTCGCTGTTCCCGCGTTGCTGATTGAGGGCGAGCACACGATCACCCCGCCCGGGCAGATGGCGCGGATGGCTGAGATCGGCCACGACACCACGTATCTGCGGGTGGCTGACGCCGGTCATCTCATTCACGATGAGCAGCCGCAGCAGTACCGGGACGCGGTGGAGCAGTTTCTGAGCCGGGTGTGACGTCAGCGGTCGCCTTCTCCGGCGAGCGCGAAGCGGCCGTCAACTGTTTGTTCGACAAGCCCGTCAACGAGCAGCGAATCGAGTGCGCGGTCGCGTTGGCCGGGGTCTTGTGGCCACACAATATCGAGCCGCGGGCGGTGCACAGGCTCTGACGACTCGCGAAGTACGGCCATCAACTTTCCGCGCACTTGGCGGTCGGTGCCCTCGAACTTCTGGGTTTTACGTTTCTCGCCGAGGAGGGCGGGGCGTCCCGCTTCGTGCCAACTGCAGTGCGGCAGCGGGCACCGGTCACACGCTGGGGTGCGTGCGACGCAGACGGTGGCGCCTAATTCCATGAGCGCGGCCGAAAACGTCGCGGCACGCGCTTGGTTCGGCGGCAATAGGGCTTCGACGTCGACGAGGTCTCGTCGTGACGGACTGCCCTGATCGGCCTGGGCATGAACTGCTCGGGCGACGACACGACGCACATTGGTGTCGACGACGGGGACGCGCTGGCCGTAGGCGAAGCAGGCAACGGCACGCGCGGTGTAGTCGCCGATTCCGGGGAGCGAAAGCAGGGTGTCGACGTCGGAGGGAACTTTGTCGTCGTGTTCGCGGGCCAAAACACCGGCGCATTCATGTAGACGCATGGCACGGCGCGGGTAGCCGAGCTTTCCCCAGGCGCGCAGCACGTCGGCTTGGCTGCTCGCGGCCATTTTCGACGGCACCGGCCAGCGCTGCACCCATTCTTGCCAGATCGGCGCTACGCGGGCGACGGGGGTTTGTTGCAGCATGATCTCGCTCATCAGGATCTGCCAGGCGGAAACCCCAGGTTGGCGCCACGGTAGGTCGCGGGCGTTGTCGGCGTACCAGTCGAGGAGTGAGTCTGCGTCGATGGTCATTTTTGGCCGTTTGTCATTTCTTGCTCACATGCGCCTTTCGCTACTTGAGCGGTTGTCATTTCCCACTGGAAACGTCCCGGCCGTTTTTCTGCAATGTCCGCAGGTGCACAATGGTGACATGCCTAATTCGAACCCGGTCTCCGCGTGGAAAGCTCTCCGTCAGGGTAACGAGCGATTCGTTTCGGACGTGTCCGTCCACCCGAGTCAGGGGATTAACGACCGAGCGAAGCTGGTTGCTGAGCAGCACCCCACCGCGGTGATTTTCGGTTGCGGCGATTCCCGGGTGGCCGCTGAAATCATCTTTGACCAGGGTCTTGGCGACATGTTTGTGGTGCGTACTGCGGGCCATGTTGTCGACACTGCGGTGCTGGGTTCGATTGAGTACGCCGTCGATATCCTCGATGTTCCGCTGGTCGTGATCCTTGGACACGATGGTTGTGGCGCGGTGAAGGCGGCCTTGGACGCTCTCGATCACGGCAAGGTGCCCGGCGGGTTCATTCGCGATGTTGTT
>JAAYXN010000244.1 GCA_012515885.1 Rhodococcus sp. (in: high G+C Gram-positive bacteria) | reverse complement strand
TTGGGGCGTGGCCGTCGTAACGCCGTACCGCAAATGGGTATCACTCACCCTGATGCAGGGCGTCGCAATCGCCGACCCCCACGATCTACTCGTCGGCACCGCGACGATGCGCCACTACAAACCGCACACCCTCGACGAGGTCAAGCGCAACCGAACTGCCCTCGACGCACTGGTTAAAGCAGCCGTCGAACTACATGCACCGTAAGGGATTCCACCTACCGTTCATAGACGGAACGACGAGGCCCCGCATCGACGGCAAGAATTACCAACCGATCCGGTTGTACATCGGCAATCACTCGATATCCGCCAGCTATCCGATAGGACCAAAGCCCCTTGAGTCCGCCCTGCATCGGTTTTGCCATCTCAGTGGGGTCATCTAGCGCAGCTGCTTCCTCAAGTTTGGCGACCATCCGGCGGACTATTTCATGGTCAAGATCCTTCTTAAAAGCCTTTACAACCCGGGGTGAGTACTCAATCTTCCAGACCAAGGTCAGCCTTCAAATCCTCATGGGACACGGTCTCCAGGTTGCCTGCCCGGTGCGCTTCTACATCGCGCATGATCGAGTATTCCCACTCGACCTCATCGATGCCGCGCTCAATGATCTGATTGAGGTAGAAGCTCTGAGACCTTCCCGTTTCAGCAGCTAGGCGCTTTATTCGAGCTTCAATTTCGGCGCTGAGCCTGATCGACGTAGGCATCTAGACTCCCTTCGCGAATACAAGTAGTTAATGTATTCATACTGTTCACAAGCCTACGTCGCCATGCAGTAGCGCGCACGGTTCTACACCGAGTGAATCTTCAAAGCTGCAATGAACTCGCGATACAGCTCGTCGCGGCCAAGAAGTTCAGCATGAGTACCCTTGTCTCGAATTTCGCCCTGATCCAACAGCACAATCTGGTCAGCTTCTAGAACTGTCGAGAGACGGTGCGCAATCGTTACCACGACACCGTCGCGGGCCGCATCATCGATCGCCGCCTGAATCGCGGCCTCCGTCGCGCCGTCCAACTGTGCTGTCGCTTCATCAAGAAGAAGAATGCCGGGCGGGCGCACCAGAGCCCGAGCTACAGCGATACGTTGACGCTCACCACCGGACAAATTCGTGTCATCGACGCTGCTATCAATACCGTCAGGCAGTGTCCGGACCTTCTCTGCAAGCCGCACCACTTCCAGCGCACCCCACACCTCGTAGTCAGGCACCTGCTCCCCCGCCCTAAACAGCACGTTGTCGCGGATCGTGCCCGGAATGATCGGCGTCTCCTGCTCCACATACGACATGCGGGAGCGCACCTCATGCAGACTCAAGTTCTCGAACGGCACCCCGTCAAGCTCGATACGTCCGGCCTCCGGATCAAACAGGCGCAGCAGCAACGACATAATCGTCGTCTTACCCGCACCCGACGGCCCCACAATCGCGATGTGCCCCTTACGAGGAAGCTCCAGCGTCACGTTGTGCAGCGCCAAGGTGTCCGAACCTGCGTAACGCGCAGACACCCCGCGCAGCGCAAGAGTGGGTGCCTGCGTGTCGCCGTCACTCTCCTGCGATGTGGTTGGCCGACGCTGCGGGTCTTCCAACTCCATGTGTTCTGTTTCCCGGATACGCGATGCTGCCGCTAGGCCCGACTGCAACGTCGTAATCGCTTGAGAAAGCTCAGAAATTGGGCCGACGAGATTGAATGCGTACAGCAGGAACGCCACCAGTGTTGACACAGCCAGCACGCCGAGATCCACCCGCCACGCACCGAAACCGAGAATCACGATGATCGCGAGCTGAATGCCGCCGCCCGCCACAGCCCATACAACGGCCTGATACCACACCGCACGCATCGAATGCGCCGCTGATTCCTCGGCATCTCGTCCCACACGCTGCGACTCGCGTTCCTCTGCACTACTGGCCTTGACGGTGCGTATCGCACGGACGCCGCCCTCCAGATTCGCGCTGAGCTTGCCCAATGCGGCCTGTGAAGCTTTCTCTGCCTCACCGATTTTCGGTGTAATGACGATGAAGGCTGCGATCACAAGAGAAATGACCACAACCGTTATCAGTAGCAGCGGCAGATCCAGAATGGCCATCAGGGCGATCGTTCCGACAAGCCCCACGACGCCATTGATCAAATCCACGATGCTCGACGTCGCAGCGGACTTGAGGAGAAGCGTGTCATTGGTAGCCCTCGACACCACCTCACCGGATCGAAACCGTTGAACCTGCTCAAGTTTGGCGTAGAAAAATCGGTGGATCAGCGATTTACGAGCGTCAAGAACAATCGTCTCACCGAGCCGCCCCAGAACAACCATCTGACCGAATGAGCTCGCGGTGCTCAAAACGAGGAGGACAACCAGCACCGCAATGGGGGCTGCCAAGCTCGCTTCGACACCAAGACCGTCAAGCACCCACTTGGTGGCAAGGGGCGTGGCAAGCGTGAGCCCTGTTGCCGTTAACCCCAACAGGATTCCGAGAGCCAGCGTACGACGATGCGGCCGGGCAAATGACCACAGCAGTGCCACGCCGGTGCGAAAAGGTGCTGCTGTGCTATCTGTGGTTGCGTTCACATCTCCCCTATGGCTCGCGCGCATCAACAGCGATCGCGCGTCCGCGCCGACATCGATACTTCGACGCTCTACTTACTTTTGACGCTGCGCTTTCTTCGACGCCGATACTACGGGACACATCCCCGCACCATTGACGCCCTTAGCTGTCGAGGAGTACAGAAGAGACAGCGCGAACCTAGATATGGAGGGCTTCACCATGTTTGACGTCCCTGATCCCACCTGGCCCGTGATCGTCCTAGCCGTCATCCTTGGCGGCGACGCACTGGTGTCCATGCGGCCACCGGCATTGATCCGTGATTGCTTAACTAGCGTCAATCTCCCGCGCGACTATTGGTGGGCCCTGATCTGGATCAAGATCGTGGCTGTGGCCGGGTTGGTTGTCGGAATCTGGCAACCAGGGGTTGGTGTTGCCGCCACAGCTGGCGTCATCGCCTACTTCCTTGCCGCCTCCTACACACACATCAGGGCGCGGGCATTGGGGCAAGCATTCTGGGTCAATTGCCTCGGTATGCTCGGTATCTCGACGGCCGTGTTGCTGTACTCGTTCGTCTTCTAACGGTTGCCGCTAGAGCAACTCACGGCAACCGCGCCGCCACAGCCTCCGCCGTTGCCTTAGCGGAGCCCGGGTTCTGGCCGGTAATCAAGTTCCCATCAACCACCACGTGTGAGACGAATGGAAGCATCGCGCGGCGATACTTAGCACCCCGATCTTTCGCCACCTGCTCAGCGTTGTACGGGATGAGCTTGTCGACGCGTGCAAGCTTCTCTTCGCGCCAAGAAAAACCTGTCATTTTTCGGCCAGCGATGAGATACGACCCGTCAGTAAGCGTGGTGTTGAGGAGCCCGCAATAGCCATGGCACACCGACGCGACGAGTCGGCCAGATTCAAAAATATCGCGTGTGAGCCGCTGCAAACCGGCGCTATCGGGAAAGTCGTACATCACTGCATGCCCACCGGTGAAGTAGATCGCGTCGTAGTCCGCGGGGTTTAACTGCTCTGGGCTAAGCGTCTCTTCCAGCAGTGACATCCTCTGTGGATCCTGGCGCCACGCCTTCGCGGACTTATCGAAATTCGGAAACTTCAGGGAACGAGGCTCCAAAGGAACGATACCGCCCGCTGGACTGACCAGGCTCTGCTCAAATCCATTGCTTGCGAATACGTCCCAGGGGCTTGACCCTGGTTCATGGACACGCTGAATCCAGCACGAGCTGGGGAAGCGAGATGATCTTCAACCATGGCACGGAAGAACTATTCAGAGGAGTTCCGCCGGCAGGCAGTCGACTTGTACGAGTCGACCCCAGGCGCGACGATCCGCGGGATCGCCGCCGATCTCGGGATCGTGCGCGGCACCCTGACCGACTGGGTCGACAAGTACGGAACCGGCCGTAAGACGGCCGCCGACGGCACGGGGGTGCCCAACCCGGTCAGATCCCGCCACGGCGGCGTCGACAGCCCCACAGGTCAAGCCGAGACGCCAGAGCAGGCGATCCGACGCCTGGAGGCCGAGAACGCGAGCCTGCGAGCGGAAACCGCGAAGTTGACGACCGAACGCGAGATCCTGCGGCAGGCGGCCAAATATTTCGCCGGGGAGACGAACTGGTGAGCCGCTTTCAATTCGTCTCCGACTACAGCGACACCTACGAGGTGAAGCGGCTGTGCATGCTCGTCGAGATCGAACGTTCCTCCTACTACGCGTGGAAGAGTGCCGAGCCTGCTCGGGCGGCAAGAGCCGCCGACGATGACCGGCTGGCCGCCCGGGCGAAGGTGATCCACGACCAGGACAGTGCCTACGGGGCACCACGGATCACCGCCGAACTCAATGACGGCGTTGCGGCCGGTCAGAGGGTCAATCACAAGCGGGTGGCCCGGGTGATGCGCGAACACGGCATCGTCGGCTACCGCAAACGACGGAGGGTCCAGACCACGGTGCCCGAGCCTGCCGACCAGAAGGTGCCCGACTTGTTGGAACGCGACTTCACGGCCGAGCAGCCGAACCGCGTATACGTCGGCGACATCACGTATCTCCCACTCGCCGGGGGAAAGAATCTGTATCTGGCGACGGTGATCGACTGCTACTCAAGGAGATTGACCGGATGGGCGGTCGCCGACCACATGCGCACCGAGCTGGTCGCCGATGCACTGCGGGCCGCGAAGGCGCTGCGCGGCAGCCTCGCCGGTGCCGAGTTCCACAGCGATCACGGCGCC
>JAAYXN010000017.1 GCA_012515885.1 Rhodococcus sp. (in: high G+C Gram-positive bacteria) | reverse complement strand
TAGCAGACCGGCGGCGTGTGCGAGGTTGATCCCTCGGACGACGAATGCGCCGTAAAGGTCTTGCTTAACTTCCGGGTATTCGTCTTTCATGAACTGTGTTGCGATCACGAAAATGCGGAGGAGTGGGGGCCGTGAACCTACGGGGCAGGAGCCCGTAAACGCCTAGGTGTGACTGGCCGCAGGGCTTGATGGCTACCCCGATGGCTACCCAAACCAGGTCGGTGAATGACCTGGTTACGCCACCGAATAGTGCGGGCAACGAACGCGGATACTGCGACAGTGCGGAGCCACGAGCAAAACGTATGGCTACCCCGATGGCTACCCGGTGGTGTCGCCTGGAGCGATGACACGTAAGCAGCGAAGAAAAGGGACCGGCTCGATCTACCAGAATTCCCGTGGTCAGTGGGTGGCGGTCATCGAGGCCGGGTGGACGGAGCGCGGAACGCGGCGGAGAGTCACGCTCAAGGCGCGGACAGAGGTCGAAGTCCGGTCCCGGCTCGCTGACGCGCAGCGCCGAGTCGCGGCAGAAGGCACAGTCAACTCCTTCGCGAGCATTACGGTCAAGCGGTGGGCTGACCAGTGGCTCGCTCAACGAGAGCGGGTCGTTCGGCCCGGAACATTCGTTTCCGACCGCTCAGCGGTCGACCGCTGGATCGTCCCGACCCTCGGTCATCACCGGCTTGACTCCCTCGTACCTGCTGACATACGCAAGGTCGCTTCAGCTCAGGAGAATGCCGACCTTGCACTTCCCACGATGCAACGCACGCACGCTGTACTCGGAAAGATCCTCGCGGATGCGGTTGCTGAGGGTTACCAGGTCTCGCAGCGCGCACGTGAGACAAATGGCCCGGGTACTGGGCCGTCGTCACGGCAGGCGCTCAGCGTTGAGGATGCAAAGCGGATACTCGCCGCTGCCGCCGAGCGCCCTGATGCCTCGCGCTGGGTCGCCGCGCTCGTGGCAGGCCTGCGGCCCGCAGAGGTGCTCGGCCTCACCTGGGAGATGGTGGACTTGGAAGCGGCGACGATGACGCTCGCATGGCAGCTCAAGGCCCTGCCGTACCAGGAGCGACGCTGTCCGGCCAGCGGATTTCGCGTACCACGGGGGTTTGAGTCACGCCACCTTGTGCGCGCATACCACCTGGTCCGGCCAAAAACACGCGCGGGAATCCGCGTTGTTCCTATAGTGCCTTGGCTTGCTGAAGCCCTGACTGCCTGGCAAACACACGCGCCGACCTCTCCCTTCAACCTTGTGTGGCCACGCGACGATGGATCGCCGCGCTCAGCCGAGTTTGATCGCGCACAATGGTACGAAATCGTGGATGAAGCCGGTGTCGCCATTTCACTCCCGAACGGTGGGGTCCGCCGCCCGCTGCTCTACGAAGCCAGACACACAGCGGCGACCCTCCTCCTAGCCGGAGGCGTCGACGAGACCACGATCAAAGCGGTGCTTGGTCACTCATCGGTTCTCAGCACACAGGCGTACCTCCACACCGATCACACTCGAACTCACGCGGCACTCGCGGTATCGGCGGAGATGGTCGGACTTGGCCGGTAATCTGACCAGAGCACATCGGTTTCTCCGCTGCCACACGCACCGACGTATTAGCAGATATGAGTGACCGAACCCCTGGACCGCAGTGAGGCACCTGTTGAAGACGCTTGAAGAAATCGTTGCGCAGCATCGAGACGAGTGGAAGGCTCGCTCACTCGAACAGCAACGGCTTGAGATCGAGAACAACGAAGCTGTAGCGAAGCTGTATGGACTCGAAGACGAAGTGCCCTCGTA
>JAAYXN010000243.1 GCA_012515885.1 Rhodococcus sp. (in: high G+C Gram-positive bacteria) | reverse complement strand
TCCCGAAGATCCAGAAGTCGTTCCTGTCGAAAGACCGCGCCGCGATGCAGCCGCATATCCGGGCCTTTGTGGACCGGGCGATCACATTCACCGTCTGCCCGGATTGCGACGGAACCCGGCTTAACGAGGCGGCTCGGTCGTCGAAAATCAAGGGCATCAATATCGCTGACGCCTGCGCCATGCAGATCAGCGATCTGGCGCAGTGGGTACGCGAGCTGGACGAGCCGTCGGTGGCGCCGCTGCTCGAAAACCTGCAACAAACGCTCGATTCGTTTGTTGATATCGGCCTCGGATACCTGTCGTTGGAGCGCCCAGCTGGCACCCTCTCCGGTGGTGAAGCGCAGCGCACCAAGCTGATTCGCGATCTGGGTTCGTCGCTCACTGACGTGACCTATGTGTTTGATGAGCCGAGCATCGGCCTGCACCCGCACGACATCGCACGCATGAACAACCTGCTGCAACAGCTGCGCGACAAGGGCAACACCGTTCTGGTGGTTGAACACAAACCGGAAGTTATCGCGATCGCGGACCGCATCGTTGACCTCGGTCCCCGTGCAGGTTCGGAAGGCGGACAGATTGTCTTCGAAGGCACGGTTAAGGAACTGCGCGCCAGCGACACCCTCACCGGACGTCATCTTGATGACCGCGCGGCCGTCAAGGACGAGGTCCGCACACCGACCGGTCACCTGGAGGTTCGCGGCGCCGACACTCACAACCTGCGCGATGTCGATGTTGATGTTCCCCTTGGTGTGCTGACCGTCATCACCGGCGTGGCCGGTTCGGGCAAGAGTTCGTTGATTTCCAGTTCGGTGTCGCCGCGCGAAGACGTGGTGACGATCGATCAGACCGCCATCAAGGGGTCTCGGCGCAGCAACCCAGCGACGTACACGGGTTTGCTGGAGCCAATCCGTAAAGCGTTCGCGAAAGCCAACGGCGTCAAACCCGCTCTGTTTAGCGCCAATTCGGAAGGCGCATGCCCCAACTGCAACGGCGCAGGCGTCGTCTACACCGACCTGGCGATGATGGCGGGCGTCGCAACTCCGTGCGAGGTGTGTGAGGGCAAACGCTTTCAGGCAACGGTGCTGGACTACAAGTTCGGTGGACGTGACATCAGCGAGGTCCTTGCGATGTCGGCTGCCGAAGCGGAACAGTTCTTCAGTTCCGGTGATGCGAAGCTGCCTGCTGCGCACAAAATTTTGGTTCGTCTTGTCGACGTCGGGTTGGGGTACGTCAAGATCGGTCAGCCGTTGACGGCGCTGTCCGGCGGCGAGCGTCAGCGACTCAAGCTCGCGACCCACATGGGCGAGAAGGGCGACATCTACATTCTTGATGAACCCACGACCGGTCTGCATTTGGCTGATGTCGAGCATCTGCTGGGGATGCTCGATCGCCTCGTCGATTCGGGTAAGTCGGTGATTGTCATTGAACATCATCAGGCGGTCATGGCCCATGCCGACTGGATCATCGACCTCGGTCCCGGTGCGGGCCATGACGGCGGCCAAATCGTCTTCGAAGGCACCCCGGCCGATTTGATTGCCGACCGCACAACCCTTACCGGCCAGCACCTCGCCGAGTATGTGAGCGGATAACCCGGCTTCTACGCCACGGCGACGTGGGGACGTTCAATCCAAAAGAAGCGGCTCGTTCGCTGCGTGCCGTCCGAGCGCAGCCACACCGAATCCAGACGCGGCACATCTTCGACGACGCCGGGAATCTTCAGGATCGCTGCCGCTGACCGCACGTTTCGTTCGTCAGCACGCAGCCGCACCCGTGAGGCACCCGCAGCGAAAGCCGCCGAAATCATCGCGTCCTTGACGATGGCGTTGAGGCACAGCGCTACCGAAACACCGTCTCAGCAGCGTCGAACTCCTGAAATTCACGCGTCGAAATACCGACGCGAAAACGAACAGCTAACTCTGCGCGGCGCGGCGGCGGAGACGGCGGGCTGCTGCAACAAGGTTGCGCAGGGACGGCTCCAACTGCCAGTAGT
>JAAYXN010000242.1 GCA_012515885.1 Rhodococcus sp. (in: high G+C Gram-positive bacteria) | reverse complement strand
CCGGTGCCGATCACGTAGTGGGTGTGGTGGCTGGTGTGCAGCACGATCGACGCGATCTGGTCCAGGTCGCCGACACGTGCACGCATGCGGCGTGCGAGGTCGATCGGAGCCTGGCTCTGGTACTCGGCCGAGTGCTCCTTGGTGTAGGTGTCGAGGATGCCGCGCTTGGCTTCGCCCTTGTCTGGCAGCGGCACGTTGTAACGGGCGTCGGGGCCACCGAGCAGCCAGGCGATGACGCCGTCTTCGCCTTCCCAGATCGGCGACGGTGCGCCTTCGCCGCGCATAGCGCGATCGACAGCTTCAACAGCCATCTTGCCAGCGAAGGCGGGTGCGTAGGCCTTCCAGCTGGAGATCTCGCCCTTACGGGACTGGCGGGTTGCGGTCGTGGTGTGCAGCGCCTGACCGATGGCCTGGTAGACGGTCTCGGTGGGCAGACCCAGCAGCGTGCCGATACCGGCAGCAGCGGACGGGCCGAGGTGTGCGACGTGGTCAATCTTGTGCTCGTGCAGGCAGATAGCGCGCACCAGGTCGACCTGGATCTCGTAGCCGGTGGCCAGGCCGCGGATCAGGTCAGCACCGGTGCTGCCTGCGTGCTGTGCGACGGCAAGGATCGGCGGAATGTTGTCGCCGGGGTGCGAGTACTCGGCGGCGAGGAACGTGTCGTGGAAGTCGAGTTCACGAACAGCGACGCCGTTGGCCCACGCAGCCCACTCGGGTGAGAAGCGTCCACCAACACCGAACACGGTGGCGCCGGGCTGGTACGGGTGAGCCTGTGCCTGCGCGCGGGCGTTGGAGACGGGGCGACGGGTCAGTGACGCTGCAGCGACCGATGCGTTGTCGATGATGCGGTTAACGACCATCTCAGCGGTGTCGGCTGGGACCTCGACGGGATCGGTCGCGACCTCGGCGATGCGCCAGGCAAGGTGCTCTTCCTTCGGGAAATCCTCAGCGGACCGATAGGTGCGTACGAGATGGGTCTTCACTGTGTGTTCGCCTCTTTCACTGCGGTTAATGAATAACTGTTCGCAGTTTATGCAGACGTCGCTTTGTTGTGAACACCGAGCTTATGCGTATTTTTGTGGGCAAATGGAGGTATATTTGCAAATGTTGTGAATTTAGGTGTTCATGGCGGTGCACGCCCCACAGCACCCCGTCCACACATGTTCGTTCCACGGCCAGAAGAGACACCCATGCAGAAGATTTACGGCGGCCCCCGATTGCGCCGCTTGCGCGAAGAACGCGGAATCACCCAGCTCGCGTTGGCGCGCATGTTGGAGCTGTCCGCCAGCTACGTCAACCAGATCGAAAACGATCAACGTCCGCTCACCATGCCCGTACTGCTCAAAATCGGCGCCGCCTTCGATATCGATCCGCAGTTTTTTGCCGCCGACAGCGATGCCCGCCTCGCGGCCGATGTGAACGAAGTTCTCGCCGAATCGGGAGCAGCCCCCACCGCTGCCGCGATCAGCGAACTCATCGCCCGCATGCCCGACGTGGGCCGCACCCTCGTCACACTGCATCGCCGTCTGCACGCCGCGACCGAGCAGCTCGAACAGTACGGCGAACACATCGCGGCTCCGACACCTCAAGAACTGGCCGTGCCCATGCCGTTTGAGGACGTCCGCGACTTTTTTTACGACCGCCGCAACCACATCGCCGAACTCGACAACGCGGCCGAAGAGATGTTCGCCGAGAACCACCTACAACTGGGTTCCCTCGATACCCAGCTTGCCAATATCTTGCTGCGAGATCACCGCATCTCCGTGAGCATTCGCACCGACGCACCGGAAGACCCCGGTCCTAAACGGGTCTATAACGCTGCCGCCCGCACACTGACCCTCTCGCGCCGGTTGACCTCCGGCCAACGCGCTTTCCAGCTCGCGACGCAGCTCGCGTTCCTCACCCAACGCGACACCATTGACGCGCAGGTCGCGAAAGCACCCCAACTGACCGCCCCCAACTCGCGGGATCTGGCGCGGATCGGACTCGCCAACTATTTCGCGGGCGCCCTGGTGCTGCCGTACACGAAGTTCCTCGACGCCGCCGAACGCGTGCGCTACGACATTGAGCTACTGGCCGTGCAATTCAATGTGGGTTTCGAAACCGTGTGCCACCGGCTCTCAACCCTGCAACGCCCCAACCGTCGCGGCGTGCCGTTCTTCTTTGTGCGCATCGACCGTGCCGGCAACATTTCCAAACGACAATCCGCGACCGCGTTCCACTTCTCCCGAGTCGGCGGCAGCTGCCCCCTCTGGGTGGTGCACGACGCGTTCGCCACACCGGGCCGCATTCGTCGACAAATCGCGCAGATGCCGGACGGGCGCACGTACCTGTGGATCGCGTGCACCACTGAGGACGGCGGGCACGGCTTCCGCGCCCCCGAACGGACGTTCGCGGTGGGCCTGGGCTGCGCCCTCACGCACGCGAGCCGCCTCGTGTATTCCGATGGGCTTCAGATCGACAACCCGGCAGTGACGGTCCCGATCGGCGCGGGCTGCAAAGTATGTGAACGCCCAAGCTGCGCCCAACGCGCCTTCCCGCAGATCGGGCGGGGCGTGGCGGTCGACGTCGACGTCAGTAGCCGACTGCCCTACCCGCCGCAGCTGCAGGAATAGCCCGCTACCACGAGACGTCCATCACCCTCATCGACCCGATTTCAGGGTCACCTAAGGAACGTTGACTATCGTCAGAACTGGGCATCCGCAGAACGCGGACTGCGTGCTGTTCGACGTGAAGGAAGTCATGACACGGTGGGCCGGGTTCGTCGTTGCTCGTAAATGGTGGGTTGTCGGACTCACCGTTGTACTCGGCATCCTCGCAGGAATATGGGGCAGCGGCGTCTTCAACTCGATGAGCCAGGGCGGATTCATCGACCCGGGAAGCCAATCCGCGGAAGTCGCGCGGATCACCGAACAGGCACTGGGCCCGCAAACTCCTGACATCATCGCGCTGTACACCCCGCGCGACGGCGAGAGCATCGAGGACATCGGGCCGCGCGTCACCGCCACACTCGACGAGTTCGAGGCCAACGTGTCGCCGTACTCGGTGGCCTCGTACTGGTCCGGGCCGCCGCAAACATCGGCGTCATTACGCTCCGTCGACGGCCAGATCGCGGCGGCCGCCATCATCCTGGGCCCCAATGCAGGCGTCACGATGGGCAACTTCAGCGACCTCCTTCCGCAGTTGGAAGTCGACGGCGTCGACGTTCAGTTCGCCGGTAACTCCGTGGTGGGTGTGGCCTTCACGCAGCACCTGCAAAAGGACCTCATCAAAGCCGAAGCGATTGCCCTGCCTATCACGTTGGTGTTGCTGTTCTTCATTTTCGGCGGGTTGATCGCCGCGGCCGTCCCCGTCTTTGTCGGCGCGATGTCCGTGGTGTCTGCGCTTGCGATCTTGCGGCTGCTCACCGAGTTCACCGACATCAGTTCGTTCGCGGTTAACGTCGCGTCCCTGCTCGGTTTGGGTCTGGCCATCGACTACGGGCTGTTCATTGTGGGCCGATTCCGGGAAGAACTCCGTAGCGGACACGAAGCCGGCGAAGCCACTAAGCGCACCGTGCTCACCGCAGGACGCACGATCGCGTTCTCCGGCATGCTGCTCATTTGCGCGTTCGCGGGCATGCTCGTGTTCCCGCAGGGCGTCATCAAATCGCTCGGGTACGGCGCGATGGCGGCAGTTGCCAGCGCGGCAGTGCTCTCCCTGACCCTGGTGCCCGCACTACTGGCGATCCTCGGCACCCGCATCAATTCACTAGCCTGGCACAAAGGCGCCGCCGATCGCGCCGAAAATCGTGCCCGCCGATTCTGGACCGCAGTCGTCACGCGCGTGATGAAGCGGCCAGCAGTCATCGCCGTCGTGATCGTCGGCGGACTACTGGTGATGGCGTCGCCGCTCCTCAAAACGTCCTTCGGTGAAGTCACCTACACGGCGCTTCCAGAAAACGATCCGGCCCGCGTCGCGACCGACATCCTCGTGCATGATTTCCCGACGACCGGCAACGGCGCGATCATGATCGTGCGCGGGGCCACCGACACTCCCCCGAACCTCGCAGACGGCACCGCGATCGCGACCGAAGCGGGCACTGTCCCCGGTATCGGCCGAGCGTCAGTACTCGGCGCTCAAGGCGACCTCATCGCCATCTCCGCCGTCTACGCCCAGGGCGCCGAACGGGAAGAGCAAAGCAACGCTGTGCGTGACCTGCGGGCCATTGCTGCACCCGAGGGGACCGAGATCCTTGTCGGCGGCGGTCAAGCAGCAGTTGATGACAGCAATGCCGCGATCCGCGCGTGGCTGCCGGTGATGATCGCGATCATGGTGATCTCCACCCTCGTTCTGCTGTTCCTCGCATTCGGCTCCGTCGTGCTGCCCGTCAAAGCTGTTGCCATGGCAGGTCTGAGCCTGGCCGCCACCTTCGGCGCATTGACGTGGATCTTCCAGCTCGGGCACGGCGCCGGCCTGTTCGGCGTGACCCCATCCCCGCTGGAACCGACGTTCGTTGTGTTGATCTTGGCGGTGGTGTTTGGCCTGTCTACCGACTACGAAGTGTTCCTAATGTCGCGCATGGTGGAGGCGCGCGCTGAAGGCAAGAGCACCGAAGACGCGGTCACGTTCGGCGCTTCCCGCACGGGCCGGATCGTGACGGCGGCCGCGCTGATTCTCATCGTGGTGACCGGCGCCTTCACCATCTCGGGTCTGTCGGTGATGACGTTCCTGGGCGTCGGCATGATCATCGCTCTCGTCCTCGATGCCACTGTCGTGCGCATGCTGCTGGTGCCGTCACTGGTCAAATTGATGGGAGAGGCGAACTGGTGGGCTCCGGCCTGGATGAAACGGGTGCACGAGAAAGTGGGAATTGGACACTAGCCACTGATCTTACTTTCAAGTAAGTTCGGTGAATGGCCACTTACATCGTCACCGGCGGAACAGGGTTCCTCGGCCGAAACGTGCTCCCCGTCCTGCTCGGCCGCGATCCCCACGCCGAGATCCACGTCCTCGTTCGACGCAGCTCCGTCCACAAACTGGAACAGATCACCCGCACCCTGGACGGCGGCAACCGCGTCCACGCGCTCATCGGTGACCTCACCGAACCGGGACTCGGCATCGAGAACCCGCCGCCAGCGGAGCACATCCTGCACCTCGGCGCGATCTACGACCTCACCGTCGGTGACGAGCAGGCCGCCACCAACGTCGAAGGCACCCAGCGGGTCATTGACCTCGCGCTGAAACTGGACGCCACGATGCACCACGTTTCCTCCGTCGCGGTCGCTGGCGACTACGTCGGTGAGTTCAGGGAAGAAGACTTCGACAACGGTCAGGGCTTCCCCACCGCCTACCACCGCACCAAGTTTGAAGCCGAAAAGCTTGTGCGCGAAACCGACGGACTCCGGTGGCGCGTCTACCGCCCGTCCGCTGTCGTCGGCCATTCGGTGACCGGTGAAATCGACAAGATCGACGGCCCCTACTACCTGTTCCCGTCACTCAAAGCGCTGGGCCATCTGCCCACCGCCCTGCCCATGGCGGTGCCCGATTTGGGCGGCACCAACATGGTTCCCGTCGACTATGTCGCCGCAGCGACAGTCGAGTTGATGCTCGCGCCCGGACGTGACGGTCAAGCCTTCCACCTCGTCAACCCGACACCTCAGCCCATGCGCGAGGTGTATGCCGCACTCGCCAGCGCCGCGGGTGCACCCGCGCCCGTCGCGGATCTTCCTGGCAGCCTTGTTAAACCGTTCCTGCAGCCCCTGCCGGTGGATGCGCTTGAGAAGGCGCGGCGCATCGCGTTTAAGAAGATGGGGGCGCCGGTCGAACTGCTCGACAACATGGCCCTGCCCACCGTGTTCATCAACGAACAGACTCGGGAAGCACTCGCTGGCACCGGCATTGAGGTGCCGCCGCTCGCTGATTACGTGCAGGTGCTGTGGGATTACTGGCTCGCGAACCTGGACCGCTCGCATCGTTCACGTAAGTCACTGGACGGACGCATCGTCGTCATCACCGGTGCGTCGTCCGGGATCGGCCATTTCTCTGCCATCGCGGCAGCGAAGAAGGGCGCCACGGTCCTGCTGCTCGCTCGCCGCGTCGACGAACTGAACGCCGTCGTGGAACAGATTCGCGCTGATGGCGGCTCCGCCTACGGATACCCGTGCGACATCACCGATTCCGAGGACGTCGACCAGACGGTCAAGAAGATCCTCGACGAGCACGGCCACGTCGACATGCTCGTCAACAATGCGGGACGCTCGATCCGCCGCGGCCTGTACTACTCGACCGATCGTCTGCACGATTTTGAGCGGACGATGGCCGTCAACTATTTCGGTGCTGTCCGTATGGTGTTGGCGCTGCTGCCGCAAATGCGCCAGCGGCGCTTCGGTCATATCGTCAACATTTCCAGTGCCGGAGTGCAGACCCGCACCCCGCGCTTCTCCGCCTACGTCGGAAGTAAGGCCGCGCTGGATGGTTTCTCTGAAGCTGCTGCGGCCGAAACCCTGTCGGATGGAATCACGTTCACCACGATCCACATGCCGCTGGTTGCGACCCCGATGATCGCGCCGACCGGCGAATACAACGTGGGCCGCATCATGGCACCCGAGCGTGCCGCGGCGATGGTGGTGCGCGCGTTGACTGAGCGTCCCAAGCGCATCGACATGCCCGAAGGCACTCTCGCCGAGTGGGGACACGTGTTCGCGCCAGGAATCAAGGACCGCGTCATGAACGCCTATCACCGCGCGTTCCCGGATTCGCCTGCCGCGAAGGGCCAGGCCAAGCCTGAGGTAGAGGCTGCGCCCACTGAACTACCTACGCCGCGTCCACATCAGTCCAACCCTGTTGGCACCGCAGTTCGACGTGTCGCACGACTGCTTCCTGGCGTGCACTGGTGAGGTGACGTCTCACGTCGAGGCCAGTCGCGCACGCGTTTTCCCTGCCGCACCGGAAGTTTTCGCAGCGATAGGGACAACGCGTGCGCGGTGTGGCTGGTACGCGGTGTGGCTGTCTACTACGCGGGGCGGCGGGTCAGTTTCCGACGCAGCATCCGCCCCCAGGTACGCACGTATCCCTGGCTGAGGTAGCCGAACGTGCCGAGTGCGAGCACCCATTTGACGGTGCTGATCGCTGACGTCGTGCGCACTGTTGTGTCGGTGATGTCTTCTGAATGGTCCAGGAGGTGCAGGCCGACGAAGTTTTCGACGTAGTCCCCGGACGCGGCGACGATCGGTGCGGCGGCGAGGGCCGCTCGGGTGACTGGCGAGAGTTCGGTGATCTGGCCGAGTCGTCGTCCGCCGATAAATAGGGCGACTCCGAAGATCGCGGGATGGATCATGTCGAGGTAGTAGTGCGAGCGGTAGCGGACGATATCGGCGTCGTCCATGGAGGCCAGGACTTTCCGGTATCGCGGTGCCGACCACGCTGTCTGCACTTCAAGGACCCGGGGTGCGGTGGGCCCCAGCACTTTCGCAACCAGAGTCTGCGAGACGACGAATGCCGCCGACCAACCAATGAGCTTGCGATCTAGAGATGTCAGCATCTATCGATCATGCGCCATGTGGGGACGGCGCCGCCATCCCCGCCCAGGCAATGTTGATTGCCGTCCGGCAACGCTCCCGCGTCTCCTCCTGATCCAGATAGTCGCCGCGAACCACCAGTTGGTAATAGAACACCCCAGCAATCAAGTCACACGACGCTTCCACATCCAAATCAGCACGCAGAATGCCCTCCTCAACCCCCAAACGAAGCGCCGCCTCCAACGGTTCACGGCGGCGCTTCACATGAGCATCCCAATAGGCACGCTGTAAATCCCGGTCCTCCATCGCAAGGCGAATACGCTGACGCATCCGCTTATCCATCGGATACACACCACCAGGAAGATCTAGAAACGACTGCAGCAACCGCTCCCGCAAATCCGCACCCGCATCCACCGGCTTGGGCGACGCACGACCAATATCGAGCGCCGCCGCAACCAGTGCCGCCAACGACGGCCAGCGACGGTAAATCGCGGATCGACTGATGCCGCTAGCAGCAACGATCCGCGACACCGTCACCGGCTCACCCGCATCAATCAACGCGAGCGTCGACTCCAACACCTTGGCGTCGATGAATTCGTCACGCGGACGACCAGGACCGCGCCCACGAGATTCCCCGCCGTGCACAAGCATCATCCAGCGAGCGCGCGCGCCTTCAACTGCGCAACAACACTATTGGACAGACCCGCGGCACGCAGCGGCGCCAGTGGGTCGCCGTGACGATCCCGCAGACGAGCAAGCATCGTCAACATCGACACGCTCGACGGCTCCGTCAACGCCGCCATTTGCGACGCCATTTCATCGGCATCGACACCCTTCGCCGACATGAGAACACTCACCACCGGGCGCAGGCGAGCATTGATGGCAGGCATGTTCGCCTCCGTTGCGGCATAGTCAGTGACGATCGCGTCGTCGTCTGCCCCCAAAGCAAGCAACAGGGTCGCTGCGAGAACACCAGTGCGGTCCCGTCCTCCCGCACAGTGAAATGCGGTGGTGCCAGGAGCGACAGCCATGATCGACAGAGCACTGACCAGGCGATCAGCAGCAACCTCAACCATGCTGGCGTACATCTCACCGAAATGCACCCGGTCGACCGAGAAAGCCTTGGCGCTACCGGTACCGGTAGTAACGTTGTCCATCACTGTGGTCATGCTGTCCATCAACGGCAAGTGATGGTAGGTGACGCGGTGTGCAGCCAAAGGCCCACGTCCGGTCAACGCGACCTCATCCTTGCTACGCAAATCGATCACACCAGTCAGGCCGTTCTCCACCAAGTCCTGCGCAACCTCGCTAGTAATCATCGACAGATCGTCAGCACGCACAACGAAGCCGTCTCGCAGCGCACTGTCGCCCACCCGGATTCCGCCGAGGTCACGCAGATTCACCGGTGCGCTGAGCTGGATATCGATCGTGGCGGTCATGTAATTCTCCTTCGAATAAGGGCACTGCCCTGGTCAATGATGGTGACAAGAACGATGATGCAAATGATGATTGCGCTGAGATGCCCGTAGTCGTACATCTTCATCGCGGTGGTCAGTTCCAAACCGATTCCGCCGGCGCCGACAAGACCGAGAATGGTTGCGCCGCGGACGTTTCCTTCAAAAAGCAGCAGCGTGTAGGACACAAGGAGCGGCGCTGCCTGCGGCAGGATGCCGTAGTGAATGATCTGGCGCTTTGAGGCACCAACAGCTTCCAGAGCTACGACGGGCCCGCGGTCCACCGCTTCCATCGCTTCTGCGTACACCTTGCCGATCGAGCCGATGGACCCCAACGTCATGGCGAGGACACCGGCAAACGGACCCAAACCGACAGCGGAAACAAACATCAGAGCGAACACGAGATCGGGAACCGACCGGATCGTATTCATGATCCAACGACACGGGTAGTACAGCCATTTCGGTGCGATATTGGATGCTGCACCGAAAGCAACGAACAGCGACAGCACACCGCCAAGAACCGTGCCCACAATCGCCATCTGCAGCGTTTCGATCAGTAGGTCAACGATCGTCGTGAACTTCGCAAAATCTGGCGGGAATAGGCGCGAAAGAAAATCACCCATATTGACTGCACCGGTAGAGAGTTTGGCGAAATCAAACTCGGCACCGCCAAACGACCAGATCAAAAACAGCGCAGCGAAAGGCAGGGCTGCCAGGAACCTGGTGCGCGGCAGTCGAAAAGCCTGTTCAAGACGTTTGCGCTCCGCAGCATCGAGTGTGGTGCTACCGGGAGCCTTCGATCCTGAAGTTCCGGACTGCGACTTTGACCGAGTCAACAGCGATGATCCTCGATTGCCGTTCACAGCAGAGCACCTTGACGCGCGCCGGCCGAAGCCCCTGTCTTGTAAGCATTATCGATATCGTCGCCATCTGATTCGTCGTCGTAGAGCACCGACAGATCGTCGGCGTCCACGTCTGCGGTAATCGCTGAGACCAGCATCTTGCCGCCGCGCAAACCCACAATCCGATCACTGTGGGCAAGTGCGAGCGGAAGCACATGCAAACTCACCAACACCGGGATCTGCTCCTCAACTGCGATCTCGCGCAACAGTTCCAGTACCGAGTTCGCCAGCTTGGGATCGAGGGAGGCAACTGGTTCGTCCGCAAGAATGATCTTGGGTCGCTGCATCAGTGCGCGGGCAATCGCAATACGCTGCTGCTGACCGCCGCTCAGTGACCGCGCGGGCTCCTTCGCTTTGTGCGCGATACCCACCCGATCCAGGTAGTGCATCGCCCGCTCGCGGTCTTCACGGCTAAAGCCGCCGACAATGTTGTACAGGCCGGCGCCGTGCAGCGCGCCCGTCAACACATTCGTCAGCACGCTCATCCGGGGAATCAGATTGAACTGTTGAAAAATATGTCCGACGTCGGCGCGCATCTTCCGCATCTCGCGTTTGCCGAGACTGCCAACATCGCGGCCAGCAACCTCAACGGTGCCGCCGCTAATCGGCGCGAAACCAGTGAGGCTCTTAATCAGCGTCGACTTACCCGAACCCGAAGCGCCAAGTAGCGCAACCATTTCGCCGGGGTAAATGCTGAGGCTCACCTGGTCCAGAACGAGGTGATCGTCGTACGCGACCTTCAAGTCGCGCACCGCCACTACCGGCGCGAGAGTGGCACTGCTCGATAACGTCACTGCGCTAGCGACGACCGATTCAGGCCGCAGCGTGCGGCCGCTCATTTAAGACCCGCAAGCGTCACACCGGCAACTTCAGCGATGTCGACGAAAGACTGGTAGTCGCTGGGTGCGGGGTCGACGATCATTTCTTTGCCCGCGAAGCTCGCGCCCAACGCACCGAGTGCTTCCTTGTTCTCCTCACCGAAAATGATGGGCAGCTTTTCCTGCAGCAGCGTGCGAGTGTCGTCGTCGAGGGACGTGCGAGCGAGCACCGAGCCCATGATCGGCATCGACGGGCTCTCGCCAACACCGCGCCATTCGCCGTCGGCAAATGGGAACATGGGGGCGCCCAGCTTGGTGAGCATCACTGCGGTGCAGGCGGCATCGGCCTGGCCCTGGGACAGCGCAGCGAAACTTCCTTCGTGTCCGCCAGCGAACACGTAGTCGTAGTCCCGATCGCGCTCAAGGCCTGCCTCATGAAGCATGTAGACGGGCATGAAGTAGCCCGAACTTGATGCCTGGTCAGCGAAGGCAACCTTGCCGCCCTTGAGGTCTTCGAGCTTTTGCACTGGCGAATCGTTGAGGACGACACACGTGGAAACCGGATCGTCGCTGCCCTTCCACGCCATGATGGCATCGACTTCGCCCGTACTGACAGCGAGCGCGGACGGGAAGCCGCTCATGATGCCGAAGTCAACGTGGTCGGAGCGGATCGCTTCTACGACAGCCAAGTAATCGGGGACGTCGACGATCTTGACGTCGCGACCAGTCTCTTTCTTCAACAACGCAGCGAGGGCTTCGATCGGGTTGACGGCGGTGGGGTCATCACTGATCGGCATGGTGGCGATCGTGAGCGGCGCGTTGGGGTCGTTTGCGGCCGCAGTCTGTGAACTGCAAGCCGACGTGCCAAGTACGGCGAGTGCACCGATGACGGCGATGAAGGGTGCGAGCGTGCGGCGCATAGGTCCTGTCTTTCAATAACCAGTGGGGTGAACACCCCGTATGCAAGCCGCTCTAGGTGACGACGAATTACGAGAACGCCGTACCGGAAAATAGATTTTCGGTGAACTTTGCGGGTTATGCCTGATTGCCGTCCGGCAACGTTGGAGGCACCTCGCGCACGGGTTGTTCCTGCCGCTGCGGAAACTTCCCGCGCGGTGAGGAAAACCTGTGCGCGATATGGCTGGCACTACTCGTAAATCCCCTCGACCCGCCACGTGCTGTCGCGGAACAGCAGGAGCAGAGCCCGTGAATCCTCCAACACCACCTGGATGCGGGCTGCTTCTAGCGCTGCTGCCGGATCCCACCAGCGCTCATCTACCTGCCATGGCCCGGCCCAACCGATCACATCCCACTCACGGCTGCCCCACCCCAGCCGAATAGGTGGGGCACTGAGCCCGCCGCGCTCCCCCACCGTGACGGGCTGACCTGCCCCGTCCACAACCCGAACACTCGGCGGCTGCTCGGCAGTAAATACCGCAGCAGGCGATGGCGCAGGCAAACTACCCGGCCATGGATCAGCCGGATCACACGCAGGCACTCGTTCTTCACCCAACGGCAGCAAGGTGATTCGCTCCTGCGGGCCACGGCCACCACTAACCACCCCGACCTGCACTGCCTCCCCACCCAACAGGCCCTGTACCCGCACTAAGGCTCGTCGTGCGCGCTCTTCTTCCTCCCCAACCCCACCCCACAAACCCAGCTGCAGAGCCCCCGCGACCACCACTTCCACCGGCTCCAACCGAAGCCGCACCACGCGTTGCGCATGGTGGCGCCGCGCGAGCCAGCCGTCGAGTTGCCAGCGCACACGATCTGCCGTCGACTCCGGTGTCAACGGTTCTGCGCACCGCCACGTCCGATGAAGCACCTCACCCGATTCCGTTGTGGCAGCGACCAATAGACGCGTACACGCCACCCCGGCATTGACGAGTACCTGATGCAGTTTCTCCGCTAAGACGCGGCCAATAAACGCGGCAGCGTCGACACGTTCGAGCGGCGGATCGCACTCATAATCAACATCCAGATCAGGAGGTAGTGGGCGCGACGACGGTGGACGTTCTGGTTCGCCGCGGGCAGCTCGATGCATGAGCACAGCGTCGGCGCCGAACCGGGACGCGACATCGACCGGCGACAGTGCAGCATACGCGCCGATCGTTCGAATACCCAACCGCCGCAACAGATCCACAAAGTCACCGCGATCTGGTGCGGCCAGGCTGGGTTCAGCAGCAAGTTCTGCTGTTGGCAGTGGAGCTAAAAATTTTGCGCTCTCCGACGGCGGGACGAGAAGCCCGCGGCGAGCAGCAACCACCGCAGTAGTGAGTTGATCAGCAACCCCCACCTGGCCCTCTATCCCGACCGCAGACACCGCATCAATCAGCCGCTCTGCTGCCGCTTCTTCCGAGCCGAAGTAGCGGCTGACACCGCGAGCCGAGAGCACCAACAACCCGGGTCGCAAAATCTCCACACCGGGTGCCACCTGATCAACTGCGGTGGCTACCGGCTCAAACAACCTGGCATCCCGATCGGGATCAGCCATGGCCACATAGAGTTCGGGGCACCGCGCCTGCGCTTCTCTACGGCGCAGTCCGCGGCGCACTCCTTCTGCTCGCGCGGGGGATGAGCACGTAATGACCCGTCCAGCATCAAGAACGGCGACGGGAAGCATGGGTGACAGATCGACCGCTGCAGCCGCGGCTACCGCAGGCCAGTCCGGGCACCACAGGGCAAGGACCCGGCTCACAACCCCACCACCTGAACTGGCGCGAGAGCAGTGTCAGTGCGCGCAGCATCGGCGCTTTCTGACGCCGCCACCCATTCCACTTGGTTGTTGACCCAGCAGACGTCGAACTCGGTGGTGCGTGGCTGAAAGCTGCGTCCTCGCGCTGATGCTCTCAACCGGTAGGTGCATAGCCGCCCAATGCTGCGATCAGCGCCGCGTGCGACGACTCCCCGATAGTGGCCGACTTGCGCATCCAGCCACACTTCTGTGCCGTCCCACGACCCGCCGGTGACTAGCAGCGTGGCCCCTTTGTTGCGGGCTCGGGCTTGGACGGCGCGGGCCCGCGACAGTGACACTGCCGTACCGGAAAGACCGAGAACTACCAGGTCCATGCCGTCGAGTAGTACGGCCGCGATTTCTATCGGGTCGGGCCCGGGGTGTGGGATGAGGGCGATGCGCTCTAGTTTGGCGCCCATTTCAACGGCTGCGAGTAACCCGAATTGCGGGTGACCAACGATGGCAACCTGACCGCCTGCCGATGTCACTGATGCCACCATCCCCACCAGTAGTGAT